>JAFAHI010000343.1 GCA_019237325.1 Verrucomicrobiota bacterium
CACCTACACCAGTCGAGAGAAAGTTAGAGATTACCCATGAAAGAAAATCCGCATGGGGCGGCGGTTATGGCGATGACCGCGGCTGTAATCATAATGCTCAGCACGAGCAGCCCAAGCCAAACGGCGGCACCAAGTCCGGTTGCGGGACCAACGAATGACCAGAGTTCGAGCGCGAACGCAAGTAACCCTCAAACTGGCGGAGGCGAGCTCGAACAGGTTACCGTGACCGGTTATCTGATCCCGCGCGTCGGCGAAGGCCCGCAACCGGTGGCCACGTTGAACCAGGACTTCATCCAGAAGCAGGCGTATCAAACGGTCAACGATGTCCTCAACAACTATCCGGGCGGTCTCAGCGGGCAAAACACGCAGACCTTTGCTGGGAACAGCAATTCTCCGGCTACCTCGGCCTTTAACCTGAAATCATTGCCAATTGGGTCCACGCTCATCTTGATCGATGGATTTCGATTTCCTACTACCGGGATCGCGATCAATCAGGGAACAATTCCCTTCGTTGATATCAACTCAATCCCGTTGGCGGCGATCGACCGTATTGAGATTCTAAAAGACGGTGGCAGCGCCACCTATGGCGACGATGCCATCGCAGGCGTGGTCAACATTATTACCAAAAACGATTACAATGGGGCTGATATCATCAACTACTTCGGCGAGAGCCAGCGCGGTGATGATGAGATCTATCACCTTTCCATGACCGGTGGTGCGACCCAGAAAGGGGCATTCGGCAAAGTCAGTATCGTGGCCACGTTTGACTATTACGTTTCGTCTCCGATCGATTCTAAAGATCGTGCTTGGTCTAATGACAGTTTCTTTTCGAGACTTTCACCAGGTAAATACCCAAATGTTGCCATCACTCTCGATCCTCCTAACGGAAGCTATCAGTATCTCGGACCTAGCACGCCCAGTATCCCGCACGGCACCACTTTCATTGTAAAGCCAGGGACTACTGGTCCGAATATTACCCAGGACGATTTCGTGGTTAACGGTGCTGCTAGTAACGTCTTCATCCCGGAAGGCAATTTTCTTACTCAGTTGTTAGGCCGCGAACGGCGTTACGGCGGGACGGTCAATCTTGACTACGATCCGACCGATTGGCTCAAATTTTATGATCACTTCATCATCCAGCGTAATGAAGAAACGACTACAACTCCTAACCAGGGGTTCACCGCTCTCGATCCTGCCCCCGGCCCCGTCATCGTGCCTGCGAATAACCCGTTTAATCCTTGGCACGTCCCCTTAGCGCCATTTTTGGGGACATCTCTGGCCGAATTTGGGCCGTGGTATACTGACACGATCATCCGGACCTTCCGCAACGTGGTCGGCACGACCATCCAACTTCCCTGGAATTCATGGTACATTGATGCTGCCGCGATGTACGGCGAAAGCGATTCCAGCCAATATGTCGCAAACTCCGTGCTACTTCGCCAGTTGCAGGAGGCTTTAAATGGGACGCTTCCTCAGCTTCCAGGAGTTTTCTTTAACCCGTTCACCGATCAAAGCTTAGGCCATCCCAATGCGATCTTTTATCCCTATCTGCGAACAAGCCAGTACGAAGATAATCACACCGATTTAATCCAATACAGACTGCTTACTGGCGGCACGCTCTGGGCTCTTCCAAGTGGAGACTTGACCGTAGCAGGCGGACTTGAGTACCGCAGCGAATCGTTAGTCCAATCGAACGATGTTAACAGCCGCAATTTTAATATCACCTCGGATAATTTTCCTGGTCATCTGCTGAGCGCCGGTCGCTGGGTTCAGAGCATGTATGGCGAACTATCGATTCCGATCTTGGGAGACCGGTGGTCCTGGCCGGGCTTAAGGAGCCTGCAAGTAATCTTGGATGAGCGTCTCGACAATTACAGCCATTTTGGCAGCGCGGCGAAGCCAAAGATTGCCGTCCTATATAAGCCGTGTGATGACGTTACTTTTCGGGCCACCTATTCCGAAGGCTACATCGTTCCCTCACTCGGGCAGCTGTTTTCACCGCAGACCCTGTTCCTGACCAGCGTATTTGATCCGCTGAAGGGAGTTGAGGCTTCTAATGTGGTCCTGATCCAGGGAGGCAACCCGAACTTAAAGTCAGAAAACTCCTACGGCTACTATCTCGAAGCAGTCTGGTCACCCGGATCGAAAGATGAAAACAGCTGGTGGCATTGGGCGAAGGGATTTACCGCCTACTTCGACTGGTACCAAGTCGAACTTCGTAACTTGATCTCGGTACCCGCTCCGGCCACGGTGCTCGCCGCCAATCTCCCGGGGTCCGTCGTCCGGGGCGGAAATGGCACGCTCGAAGGGCTCTTCGCTAATTTTACTAATCTCGGCACCCTGCTTGTCGTCGGGATTGAGTTTGGGGCTAGCTATGTCACCAAAGAATACAGCTGGGGTAAGCTCGAACTCGACGCCAACGCGTCCTATATTTACAACTACTCTCTGAAACAACTGGAAGTAGAGCCTAACGGCTTCGCGCAATTCCTGGTTACCAATCTGACCGACACTGCGGGCGGTTCTTCAGAGAGCCCTCCCGGGAGCGGACCTGATTTCAAAATCGTGGCCAGTATTTTCTACTCCAAACATGTTTTCGGCAACGATCTA
>JAFAHI010000524.1 GCA_019237325.1 Verrucomicrobiota bacterium
TAATCTGTGCCCGCGGATCTTTAATGCCCCGCAGTGCCAGGATAGCTGCCGCGCGAATTTTAGGTTCGGGGTTGGTAACGCCACTTAGCAGAGTAGCCGTTGATTCTGTTGTTCTGAATTCTCTTATCGCAGTAGTGGCTACCGAAGCAACGTCGGGATCAGGATCAGCTGCGGCTTTCAACAAGTCCGGCAAAGCGCGGCTATCGCCGAGTTCTTCTAGAAGTTGGATAGTGAGTTTACGAACGGTCGCATCTTCATCATCAAGTAGTGGCAAGAGATCCCGATAGGAGGCGACTTCGAGAAGCTCCTCTTGTTCAGTAAGCGCTAATCTGCGCACATCAACGTCGCTGCTGGCGAGACGCCCTAAGATAGAACTCCCTGATGTGTCCATGATTCACCGGATTAAGAACGGCATTTTTACCGTGATGGCGTTGGTCGGGCAGTCCACCTCGCACGCCAGGCAGTACCAGCAGTCGTCAAATTTCATGTAGGCCTTCCGGCGCTCAGTTTCGATCGCCAGGCAATCGACTGGGCATGATTCCACACAGACGTGGCAACCGCTGATACAACGCTCTTCATCGACAACGACGGGCACATCGAACAATCGGGAAACTTGCCGGTTCGGAGCTACCTTGGCCGCGCTAGCCGCGGCAACTTCTGACTCAAATTTTAACTGGCCGGCAACAACTTTCTTGGTTCTCTGTTCTTCAATCATATGACCGTCTCAAGCAATGGCAGGTTCAGCCGGAATCCGGATCCGCCGATAGTTTGTTAGCTCGGTTTCGTCCAGAGGAACTACGTAGGGTTCAACCGATCGTTTAAACAGGTTCATGGTTCCGTCGCGGCCTAATTTCAGATTGACGTGAACAAACCAGTTTTCGTCATCCATGTCGGGGAAGTCTTGCCGGTGATGGTAAAGGCCCCATCGACTTTCCTCGCGGAACAGCGAAGCGCGCGCAGCCATTTCGGCACAGTCGCGGATGAAGCTGCATTCCAACGCGCGCATCAGATCGTGCGGATCGGTTGCTCCCAGCTGAGCGACCTCTTCGGATGCCCTGAGAAAATAGTCTAGACCACGTTGAAGCCGATAGGCTGACTTTGGCGGCTGCAGGTAGTCGTTAACATGCCGCCTTAATTTGTATTCTAGGAGGTGGGGTTGAATTCCGTTCGGCCGGTTCAACGGCGCCAGGACACGATGCCGTTCGGACTCAACCGCCCCATCATCGATCTGCCCAGAATCGTCTTGTCCGATATAGTCGAGCGCGCTCCGGGCGCAGATGCTACCATAAGTGAACGCACCTAACATATAATTGTGAGGGACCGAGGCCATATCCCCGGCTGCATATAGCCCAGGTACGGTCGTTTCTCCCCGCTCGTTTACCCAGACACCGGATGCACTGTGCCCACTGCACAGACCAATTTCCGAGACCGCCAGCTCCACCAATTGTTCTCCGTAGTCCGTTCCGCGCCCGGCGTGAAATCGACCTCGGCTGGGTCTCTCCGTGGTATGTAAAATCCGTCCGATTTCTGCCACGGTTTCCGGAGCCAGATGATTCATTTTCAGGTACACGGGTCCATTAGGCCCGGTTAGTTCCTTGTAAAACTCCATCATCATTTGGCCGCTCCAATAATCCGAGAGCATGAACCGGTTTCCTCTAGCGTTAACGGTATAGCCGCCGAATGGCCCGCTTACGTAGGCGCAGGCAGGACCGTTATAATCTTTGAGTAAAGGATTGATCTGAAAACACTCAATGTTGGTTAGCTCGGCGCCGGCGCGGTAGGCCATGGCATAACCGTCCCCAGCGTTGGACGGATTTTCGTAGGTACCCATTAGGTAACCGGATGCCGGGAGTCCAAGTCGTCCGGCGGCGCCACAGCAGAGGATCACTGCTTTGGCCTTCACCACCACGAATTCGCCGGTCCTAATGTTCAGACCGGTCACGCCTACTGTCCTTCCTTCATCAAGCAAGATCTTGGTCGCCATTACCCGGTTCTCTGTCTTCACTCCAACTCGGCGAATCGCTCGGGTTAAAAGCTTTTTGATGTCGTACCCCTCGGGCATCGGTAGGACATAACTACCTTGGTGGTGTACCTTTTTGATGTCGTACTCACCGGTGGCTGTTTTTTGGAATTTAACACCCCAGGATTCCAGCTCCTGGATCATGCTGAAGCTCTGCTGGGCGTAAGCCAGAATCGCTTTCTGGTTCACGATCCCGTCGTTGGCCATGGTGATTTCGCGGACGTATTGCTCCGGCGTTGAATGTCCCGGAATAATCGCGTTATTAACCCCGTCCATACCGAGAGCGATAGCGCCGCTCCGCTTAACATTCGCTTTCTCTAACAGAAGGACGGTCCCGTCCGGCAACGCTTCCTTTGCTTTGATAGCCGCGACACTTCCAGCGGTGCCACCTCCAATGACTAAGATGTCTGTCTCAAATCTGATATCGTCTGCCATATCTAATCCAGGGATGAATACATTTTCGGCTTGCGAGTCTTTCGCTCTTTAACCTCCTGTCTCAGCGACAGATGGTTGGGATACATCTAAGGAGTAACCAGAGGGAGGGATAACGACTCTTTGCAAAGAGAGTGGTTGCTCACCGTGCGTCCTGGCCAGGATTTCCAATACCAGAACACAGGACTCTGGCTTGATTTTGAGTAATTTGGCGTCTTTCGATTTTACTGACTCGACCCGCACAGTTTGGACGAGACCGGTAGTGGGAGCGTTGAACTGGCTCTCAAAAATCTGTTTCAGATTAACGTTCTCGAACGCGTGCGGAGGGAAGGTGAGCAGTCGTTGAAAACGGGTCGCCGCCAAGTACATCGAGCTGCGGCAGCTGAAGGCATCGCCGGCGTCGATGCGCCGGATAATTCTCACAAAGCCCTTGAGATCGGCGCCCAACGATTTGGAGACCGGATCTCTGCTGGGTGCCAAGTCTCGACTGATTAATGTCGAGTGAACGGGCAACGGTTCACCGCTTTGCGGATCGAGAAATCGAAAATGATCCAGGTAACGATAGAAAGTGACATCCTGAGTGGCGCGATTGGGATCGGCCACGAATGTGCCTCTTCCATGTTCCCGCACGACCCAGCCTTCGATGGCCAAACGATTCAACGTTTTCTGGACCGTGCCTAGGCTCAGCCCAAGCACCTGGCTGAGCTGTTGTTCTGGCGGAATCTGATCACCGGCGGTCAAGGTACTGCCGTTGATCAGATCGATGATCGCGTTGCCGAGCTGGATGTGCTTAGGGAGACCGTTTCGAGCGGAGCGGCTAACCGCGCGAAGCAGAGTTTCCGGAGAGACCCGGCGAGGCCCAGAGCTACAAAGCTCTATAGCTCTCTCGATCTGAAAAGATGGCCGATCCAGTAAGGAGGTCATAGCGGTTCGGGAAACCATACTGGATTAATAGAGTTTTCTGGGGATGGCAAGTGATTTATTGAGCTGCAGAAATAAAAAGTGTTATGATAATTGGGTGCGCGTGCGAAGGAATACGGATAGGACCTATATGACCTATGGGACTTATATGACGGAGCGCTATGAGCGACGAAACGCGACTTATTCCGCCGCACGGGAACTATCGGGAGCTGCTTTCCTATAGGAAAGCTGAGATCGTCTACGACGTAACGTTCGAGTTCTGTGACCGCTTTTTAGCGAGGAGCGATCGAACGATCGATCAGATGATCCAGGCCGCGCGTTCCGGGAAACAGAACATTCTGGAAGGCAGTAAAGCTTCGAGGACTTCATCGGAGGTCGAGATCAAACTCACCAATGTCGCGCGCGCGAGTCTTGAAGAACTGCTGGACGACTATCATGACTTTCTTAGGGCCCGAAAGCTTTCTCTCTGGAGTAAGGCCAGCCGCGAGGCACAATTCGTCCGGCGCCTTGGAGCGAATCCGGATGTGACCTACGCTCAATACCAAGAGTTCTGCGAGACGCGTCCGTCCGAGATCGTCGCGAACATCGCGATCTGTCTCATCCATCAGACCAACTATTTGCTGGATCAGCAAATACGCCGCCTTGAGCGCGATTTCCTAATCGAGGGCCGTTTCCGCGAGTGCATAACGCGCGCACGGCTTCAGCAGCGTCGCCAGACCGAGAAGGAGAAGAGTCGTCACCCCTCCAAGAAACGACACGGCGACCTATAGGTCATATAGGTCCCATAAGTCCTATCCGTTGCAGCCGAACCAGCTCCGTCCTTGAACGCCGCTCTACCTGCGCCTACCGTCCTCTCACATGCCCCCGGAAGATTCAGTCCTGCTGCGAATTTTTACCGGCGATGACCATCGTTATCAGCGTCTGCCATTGTTTGAGGCCA
>JAFAHI010000107.1 GCA_019237325.1 Verrucomicrobiota bacterium
GATCGAAAAGGCAAAGGCCGATATCAGCGGTTGTCCACGATTGGCTATCGTTTTGACGGAGCGGCTTCTGCAAGCGTTTAACGGATTTCACATGACTACTTCAGTCAGGCGCGGGGTCTAACCCGAAAGCCTAGCAAGGAGGCGATAATGGCGACTAACGAAAATTTATTTTCAAGTAGTGCAGGGAACCCTATTTCCGGCTCCGCAGAGCTGGTAACCGGCGCACCGAATGTTCTCTGGCGTTTTCCGGCCCGCGATGATAGCACACGCCGGGGCCGGGAATTTGGCCGTCAAATTCTAGCGATTGCCTTTGTCGGTGACTTTTTCGTCATCCTGGCGGGCCTGTTACTGACTTTCTTCATTCGATTTCAAAGCCCCATTCGTGAATGGGGTTTCAATGCGCGACCCGTGCTAAGCGATTATCTCGGGTATATTTTGCTAGCCGCGGTGCTTTACGAGGGAATGCTCTGCTACGGTGGTGTATACGATCACCGGCATTTGCTCCGCTTGCGCGCAGTGACCGCCAATATTCTAAAATGGTCAGTTGCTTGGGTTGGACTGATTTTGCTCGGATCATTTCTCCTTAAGTTTCAGCCCCCGATCTCGCGAATCTTTTGCGTGATGGCTTGGGTGATCAGCCCCAGCCTGCTGCTGATCTGGCGTAGTGCGTTTCAGATGGTTTTGAAGGGGACTTCCGCGGCCTCTGCGCTGCGAATGCGTGTCGTTTTCGTCGGCTGGAATCAATATACGGCTCACCTGGCACATAATTTCAATCGCTCCCATGGCTCGGCTTACCTGGTTGTAGGCTACATCCATGGGCATGCCAACGAACACGCCGACCCTTCGATTGCTTATCTGGGCTCTGTTGAAGAAGCCGACCGCATTATTTCTTCGGTACCGATCGATATTTTGATCTTGGCTGACCTTGGCTATCAGGGCGAGCGGATCCTAAATTTGGTCACCGCATGCGAGCGCGAGATGGTGGAGTTCAAAGTTGTTCCCTCCTATTTTCAGATCCTCGTGTCGGGCCTCCACCTGGAAACAGTGGGGGGAATTCCAGTCCTCGGTGTCGGCCGCCTGCCGCTGGATCGAATCGTAAATCGAGCGGTCAAGCGCTTGGTCGACATCGTCGGAGGAATTGCCGGCCTACTCTTATCGTTGCCAATCATCTGCGTATTCGGCGTGCTTGTATACTTCGAGTCTCCGGGTCCTATTTTCTACCGGCAGCGCAGATCCGGGAGAAACGGTAAGCCTTTTGACATTATCAAGATTCGCAGCATGCGATTGGATGCGGAAGGCAACGGTAAAGTTGGCTGGACGGTCGAGAACGATCCTCGCCGGCTGCGTATCGGGACGTTCATGCGGAAATGGAATATTGACGAGGTGCCTCAATTTTGGAACGTCCTGAAAGGCGAAATGAGCCTGGTAGGTCCGAGGCCTGAACGCCCCGAATTGGTTGCTACGTTCAAACGTGATATTCCTCACTACAATGCTCGTCACCACGCGAAACCGGGAATTACGGGCTGGGCGCAGGTTAATGGTTTGCGCGGTAATACCGATCTGGCCGAGCGAATCAATTACGATCTCTGGTACTTGGAAAATTGGAGTCCAATTCTTGATTTTCAGATCATGTGCATGACCTTCTTCAAGCATCGCAACGCGGCCTAGGGTGGCGGCACGCGTGAAAGTCGGGCGTTGCATTCGGCGTGCCGTGCCGAATCGTGTCCCGGACCGGAAATTGAGTCCAACGTATTTCGTGTGCCACACCCGCGTCGCCCCTAAAACCGTGCCACGCCAATTACGGTTGCACATGTCGCCGTCTGCAACGCGCTGAAGGGAGCCGCGGCTAACATGCGGTTCGGTCGAAGGAGATCATGTGTATAGCAATGCCAGCAGACGGGGAACGCGGAATGCGGCTCCCCTCCGTCGTCGGTGATGGATGACGACAGATGGGCGAACATTTCGAGTGGTGAATCGCGGATCGCACCATTACTCCATTACTCCACTACTCCATTGTGCATCGCCCGGCGTGGATTCGAGAATGAGGACGAGTACGATTTGGGTGGCTCCACCGCCGGACACGTCATTAGGGTTAGCAGGGAGCGGGTTCTTAAAAGCGGTGAAGGCGCGGGTTCCGAATGCGCCTCTAGCAGGCCCGGACATCGCCAATGACACAAGTTGGCTCGGGCCGTTTATAGACGCATCCCGATCAGAGTTAGTTTTCCTAACTCCAAAAATGCTCGTGTCCGCATTACTGCAACCGGAAAGAAAGCGACCATCCTGCGCTTGAAGGCGCCTTCGGCTGAGAGCAAGACCGGCATTACCTTCGGCGGAGCTTCGGTCGACGCAAACGGCAAGTGGGCGCCAAGATTTACAGAATCGATGAGGCTCCGGTCAGATCGTTTAACTGTCGAGCTGCCGGCAAGCAGTGCTGTCGTCGTCGAGATTCAATCTGGAAGACCCGGAGGCCAATCTGCGCTCCCGCGGCTGCCCATGTGCGTCAACTTATGAGAAGAAAACGCTAGATCGTTTAGTCAGTGCCCCGAAGGGGCAATAGGACTGAGCCAGGGGTTTTAACCCCTGGTAAGTATTTTAAAACGATGTGCCCTGAAAGTGGCACCAGACTGGCGCGATTTGTCGAGCTAGTAAACGATACCTGTTGGCGATGATCTTCTAGCGCCACTTTCAGGGCGCGTCGCACCGCACAATTAACCAGGGGTTAAAACCCCTGGCTCAGTCCTATTGCTCCTTCGGGGCACTGACCCACCGATCTTAAGTTGACGCCTCATGGACAGTCGCCGCTACCGGACTAGTCGCACAAGCTGATCACTGAAAGATAATCATCCTGGGTGCATCCGATATCGTCAAACCACCGACTGAAACTTGGGTCCCGTTTTGAGACCAATTGTGTGTCGACAGCGGCACTAGATTTCCCGTAACGGCATTCATCACGTGGGCTTGCGTGAAAGCGTTGGGAACAGTGAACGTAAGCCGGCATTTGCTCGAGGGCGGTGGAGTCCGCGGGTCATAATTCCCGAACCAGAAAGAAATAACGGTTTTCTTAGCGCCCTGGTACGCGAATGCGTAAACGTCTGTCACATCTCCATTGACAACCGAGTTGATGGTCACAGCGCTAGTTCCGCCATAGGCACCATTCAGGGTTGATATAATCCGCTGCGCCACATAATAGGCCACCTTGGGCATCGTCGGGTTGCTGGAGTCCACTCCGTAAAGTTCGGTACCATTATCTTGGAATTCGTAGATAAATGAATGCTCGACCCCAAGGCCCGCCTCTTCCAGTAATCGCCTGGCAACGAAGTCCGCTTGGTCCTGAGTCGTAAACGTTGAATTCGTACCGATACCCCATTCGGTTTCCCATTTGGGCAAGCTAGTTTCTGCGTCGATCGCCTGAATCCAGGGTGCGTAGACCCGCCATTCCCATTCGTATGTTGACTCGGGAATAAAGCCACCCCCATTACCGTATGGATGATAGACCACCCCGTTCATCGTGGTTCCCATCGCCAACATGTCAAAAATTTGCGTCCCCTGCGCGCCAAGGCCAATCACCTGAATAGACGGATTAACCGCATGAACTGCGGCGGTTACTGCATTTGTGAGCGTTACCAGCTTCGATTCCCAGGTCGATCCTTCGTACGCGGCGTACGCGTTGTTCGGTTCGTTGGTGATCTCAAACGCAGTTACCAGACCTGTCTTGGCAATCCAGGTCGCCAGATTCGACATCGCGGTTGGATCGTACTTGTCTGCGTAAAGAGAGTTCGGGCCTAGAACAGCCACGACCTTCAATCCATTTGCCTGCGCAGCAGTGAGCCAAGCCATATCCGATGCAGGCAGCACATAAACGCCCAGGCTCGGTTCCCAATTCCCGGAGTTGAGATCATCGCGAATGTAGGACACACCAGCGGCAGCGATGTCTTGCATGTCCGGATTGGTCGGCCAACCCTGCTCGAAATGCGTGGCGAACCCAAAACGGTCGTCACCGGCCCATGCTGTTATACACCCAATGGCGATGCTCAGCATCACCAGTAGTTGATTTGTCTTGTGCTCTGTGGTGCGAGTGTAACATCCCCCGCGAGCCGCCCCATCGTTAGCAACCATATGATTTGACCGCGTTTAGTATTTCTGGAAAATATAGTTTTTCGCATATTGTAGGATTCAGGTTCAACAACTTTTTTTGCTGGCCCGGTCTACCTTCCTTTTCCTGATATTGAACCATGCCGGTCAGCAGTAGGAAAAATCCAATAGCCACCGCACGCCCTTTACTTTTGCGTAGCGCGCTTAGTGGACACTACCAGGAACGAGAACACTGAAATGCCGATCAACACCACGAAGCTATCCGTCATCGTCGCAACTCGGAACCGAGCGCACACCATTGCCGAGTCTCTAGATTCAATAGCGGCCTCCCTAGCGAACGCCGCTCCAATCGATGCGGAAATTGTCGTGATCGACAATGGTTCGCGGGATGCAACCTCGAAAGCTGTGGAGCAATGGGCGACCGGCTGCCCGTTCCCGGTGCGTCTGGTGGTGGAACCACGAGCTGGTCTATCTGTTGCGCGCAATCGGGCGCTACGTACTGCTCAAGGCGAATTACTGGTTTTCACCGACGACGACTGCCGCTTAAGCAAGGAGTACATATATGAGCTGCTACGCTACAATGCCTCCGACGTAGAACCGGTACTACGTGGGGGAAGCGTTGAGCTCGGTGACCAGACCGATTTGCCAATCACAATCAGGACCACCAAGACGCGTCAGCGCTTCAATCGACACACGGACCCGGCGACCCACGATTCCATCGTTGGTCACGTCAGCGGATGCAATATGGCGATGCGCCGAGCGCTGGTCGAAAAACTCGGCCTTTTCGATGAGCGTTTCGGAGCGGGTAGTAAACTGGAATCCGGCGAGGATTCCGATTATCTGTTCCGCGCTTACCTGGAGGGCTTTACACTTGAGTACGTGCCGGACATGACGGTCTTTCACTATCACGGACGAAAGCAAAAGCCGGTTGGCTACAAATTGTACCGGGGATATTCCATTGGAACCGGCGCCATCTACGCTAAATATTTGTTCAGACAGCCGAAGCTCTGCGTCCCATTCTGTTGGGACGTCAAAAAGTCGATCAAAGAGGTCTTTTGCGGCAAGAACCTCTTTTTCCCCATGATCGGTTTTTCCTTTAAACACAAAGTGGCTTACGCTGCGTTGGGGGCAGTAAAGTATTTTTTTATTTCGCTGCGCGCGCGACCGTGGCCAGCCGTCGCTAAAGCTATGGCGGGCAGACCGGCACAGACTTCGGCCCAATAAAAATTTGGTGGTACGAACCGCGCACAAGGCTTTCGGAACACGAAACAAAGCTGCGCTCGCCGGCGCGTCTTCACCGGCAGATTTTAGGACTCACGGCATCATGAAGATCGCCTATCTAATCCTCGCACATAACAATCCGGGGCGTCTGGCCCGCTTTATCCGAGCTCTGGCGACGCAAAATAACACCATCTTTATCCATATCGATAAGAAGGCGGATATTCGGCCATTTTTGAAAATTCGGGCGGAAAATATTCATGTCACTCCGAAACGCGTGCCGGTTTATTGGGGCGACTTTTCAACCACAGAAGCAATCCTCCTTCTGATTAATGCCGCGATGGCGATGCCGGAGCTTTACGATTATCTGGTTCTTATCAGCGGCAGCGATTATCCGGTGCGGACGCCAGCACAGCAGGAGGCATATTTCCTCAAGAATCGAGGGAGCGAATTCATTAACATGGTCATGATGCCATCGAAGGCTGCTTCCAAATCGTTGTCATGGTTGACCGACTACCGGCCTCGCCCCGGGCTTAAGGGAAAGTTAAGCGCCCAGCTTAGGCGGGTGCTGGCTAAAGCGGGTATCATCTCCCGCGGGCGTGACTACAAAACCTACTTTGGGGGCCTTACTCCGTACGCAGGCAGCACTTGGTGGGCGCTAACGCACGACGCCTGCGCCTATATCCAAAATTTCGTGGCTCGGCATCCGCGGATGATGAAGTTCTACGCAAACACGACGCTGTCTGACGAAATGGTTTTCCAGACCATTCTCGGGAATTCTTATTTTAAAGACAAAGTCCGCGGGAATCTTACTTACACCGACTGGAGCCTGGGCGGGCCCCATCCTTCCAATATTGAGATGCGGCATGTCGACCGAATACGTTCTGAGAAGATACTAACAGCAGACGACGTCTATGGCCGGGGTGAATTGTTCTTTGTTCGGAAGATTCGCGACCCTGAAGTCGTCGACCACCTCGAGCGATTTCTGCAGACTCAGCCGGACATCGAACGCGTCTCTCTTAGGAGCAGTAGACGCAGCTCAATGAGCAACTAGAGCAGCGCGTCCGGAAGTTCCGCTACCGCCAAGGCTACGGCGCGACAAGCTTTCGTTTACGATAAGGAGCCGGTAGACAGCCCCAACACGGGAGGGGTTGCCTACCGGCTCTTTTCATTCTGTTAACAGACTAGAGAAAGCGGCGTAACATCAGAAAAGGAAAACAGCAACCGCAGATGGACGCAGATTTACGCAGATGAAGAGACTAACCGCGAATGAACACAAATGTACGTGAATAAAAAACGAAAAAGATCTTCACTCGATTCCCGTTATTGGTGTCTATTCGCGTAAATTAGAAGCTCCTATTTGCTTCAATCCGAGTCCATCTGCGGTTGTTCTCTCTAATCCCGGTTGTTGCTAGTGTGGACCTTCTGTAATCCGTCGCAGGGTTAGCTCGCCTATCGCGGCGTGTCTGGGGTTATCCACTGAACCGGTTTCCAGGAGGAGAGTACCGAGATTGATTGCCCAACCTAGCGCCCGCGACCAGGTCGCGGCCGATACACTTCCGTATTCCGCGATCGCGGTTTCGCGTGCTGCTACAGTCGGAAGCAGCATCCAGATGGAGGCGAGATCGGTAGCGCTGTCTCCGGCTGCGATATCGGCCCAATCGATCACTCCGGTCAGTTCACCATCTTTCACCAGGACATTTTGCGGGTGAAGGTCGCCATGAAACCAGGTGGAGAGCTCGGCTGGTGGAGCTCCTAAGGCCGATTCCCAGATTTTGAATACGGTTGAGTTTGCGAGTGACGTCTTCTGGGCGAGACGCTGCATCCGTTCCTGTACTGCGATCGCTCTTTGCTGAAGCGGTACCCCTCTTGACGGATTTTTGGGCGCGTCCGCTGGAGCAGGAACGTGTAGCGCACCAAGAAAGCGCGCTAACGGTTTTGCCTGGTCTGCTGTTAGAGGTGATAGGTCCGCGGTTTCGCCGGACAACCAGGGGACGACGCTCCAAGGCCACGGATACTGGTCACCCGGTTTTCCTATCCTTAAAGGCGCCGGCACCGGTATTGGCAATTGGGGAGCTATCCCGGGAAGCCAGCGTTGTTCATGCTCGAGCATGGCCACACTCGCGAGGCGGCGTGGGAGCCGAACCGACATTCCTTCACCTAGCCGGAATATAAAGTTATCCCAGCCGGCGGCAGTTTCTTGGAGCGGTAAATCAGAAAGGTCCGGATGCTGAGCTCTGAGCAGCCTACGAACTGTTTCGGTGTCGACGACGACCTCTGCGGCCGGAGCCTTGGTGATCTGGGACACGATTCGTTGGTTCCATGATGGTAGGCGGTCGTCAAGGCGATCCTGGAGCGCTGCCTCGCTTGCGAGGCCGTTTGGTCGACGCACCGAGTCGGCCTTGCAAACGAGGCAGCGCTCCATGGATTTTGCAACGCACTCTGCGCAAACGCGTGTAGAATTGGGCAGCCCCCGTTATGGAACCCCAAAAGGACCAGGCTGAGCTTCAAGAGAGAGAACTGGCGAAGTTGGCTCCGTTAGCCCGCGAGATACCTAACATCGATTCGGCCATCGCCGAGATTGTACGGTTTTCGGCCGAACTGACCCTGCCGCAAGGAACCATCCATGTGATCAGTGACATTCATGGCGAAGACAAAAAACTTCGCCATGTCATTAATAACGCCTCGGGAACCCTAAGGCCGTTGGTCGAACTGCTGTTGAAGGACCGGATGCCGCCCGAACAATTTCAGGAGATTCTTACCCTGGTTTTCTATCCTGCAGAAGTAATCGGCCGTTTGGAGCAAACTCTGACCTCGCAACAGGAACGAAAAGATTACGCGACGCGTACGCTGCACGATCTTTTCCATATCGTCCGCGTGTTAGCTGCTCGCCGCAGTCTCAAACATTCTATGCGGGTTTTCCCGGCCGAATACCGGGAATTACTAGCGGAGATACTTCATGAACCGTCGACGGAGCGAGACCGCTCTTATGTTGACGCAATCGTCAATGAGTTAACTCGTCGCGGACGCGTGCTGCACCTGATCCATTTGACCGGTCGCGTCATCCGCAATCTAGCCATCGACGAACTGATTATCGGAGGTGACGCCTGGGATCGCGGTCCGAGAGGCGATCGGGTAATGGAATATATCATGCAACAGCCGAATGTTTCTTTCGTCTGGGGCAACCACGATATGGAATGGCTCGGCGCTTGCCTTGGGCATCGAGCCCTCATCTGTCAGGTGCTACGGATTTCGCTGCGTTATCGCCGGCTCACTCAGTTAGAGGAAGGCTACGGAATTCCCGTGCAACCGCTCGAAGTCCTGGCTCGTACCGTGTACGCGGATGATCCGGCCGAACATTTCGAAACCAGGGGAAGCGGCCTACGCGAGAAAAGTATGATGGCTCGCATGCAGAAAGCTGCGGCAATTATGCAGTTCAAGTTGGAGGGACAAATGATTGCCCGGCACCCTGAGTGGGGGCAGGAACACCGCCGTCTTTTGCATCGGATAAATTATGAGGCCGGAACAATTGAAGTGGACGGCGTTTCTTACCCGCTGCGGGACACGCACTTTCCCACCATTGATCCAGCGAATCCTTACGAGTTGACCCGGGAAGAAGAAGTTTGCCTGGAACGAATACGTCGCTCATTCATGGCTAGCCACAAGCTATGGGACCAGGTGCGCTGGATGGTCTCACACGGGGCCATGTATTTGAGGCGCCAGGAACATCTTATTTTTCACGGCTGCGTTCCGGTGGGCGAAAACGGCGAATTCTTGCCGATGAGCGTGAACGGTACGTCGTACTCCGGACGGGCGTTGTTTGACGCGATCGAACGTTATGTGTACCGGCTGCTCGATGGCCCGCTGAACGAAGAACCAGACTTGCTCTGGTACTTATGGAGCGGTCCGGCCTCGCCACTTTTCGGGAAAGATCGGATCACGACCTTGGAGCGGGACTTAATTAAGGACCCTAAGACTCATGTCGAAACCAAGAACCCCTACTTTCGGCTCATCCACGAAGTGTGGTTCTGCGACAAAGTCCTTTCTGAGTTCGGCGTGCCAGTTGAACAAGGCCTGATCGTGAACGGGCATGTACCCGTCGAGGTTGAAAGAGGAGAATCCCCTCTGAAAAAGAGTGGGAAGGCCATCACCATCGATGGCGCGTTTTCCGAGGCATATGGCGACCACGGATTCACGCTGGTGTTAGAAGCGCACCGGACGTTTTTGGCAAAACACCATCACTTTGAATCCGTAGAGGCAGCTATTAACAAGGGAGCGGATATTATCCCCAGTATCACCGTGGTCCGCGAATGGCCTAAGCCGAAACGAGTGGCGGATAGTCAGCGCGGCCGATACTTGGTGCAAGCGATCAAACTCCTGGAAGAGCTGATCGAGG
>JAFAHI010000111.1 GCA_019237325.1 Verrucomicrobiota bacterium
ATTGTCGTTTTCGAAGGGTCCGAACGACATCTAGGGCAACTGTTCCCGGTTCGGATCAATCGTTCCACCGGTTACACTCTCTACGGCGACCCGGCTATTTTTTCCTGAACATTAAATGGACTACCCTCCTAGGATTTATTACCTCAGCCTCCACCTCGTCGGTCTCACGATCGGAACAGTTGTTTTCCTGGCACACCTTTACGCGCTACTGCGTCCAACGGGTTCTCAGAAATTCTTGTTGAAACTTCCCCGGTCCAGAGTGGCGGGAATCATCCTTTTGGCCATCGATGCGGTGTGGTGTTTCTGGCTGATCTCCACCATGGATCTGGAAGAATTCGCCTGGCTCCGGCCTTACGTGCAACTTGCCATCCCAGTCTTGTTCTTCCTCACCATCGTTTTTGTCGATGAGTTACTCGCGGCCCGGGCGCTCGGTATTTTCGCGATGCTCATTGCGGAGCCGATGATTTCTTCCGCATTTTTGCGTCCGGAAGTCTGGAGACTATTAATCGTGTTCCTGGCTTATGTCTGGCTCACGCTGGGCATGTTCTGGGTCGGAAAACCTTATCTGTTGCGAGACCAACTCACCTGGGTGACGAAGTCTGTCATGCGCTGGAGAATCGCGACCGCCCTCGGCGTAGTCTGGGGCGCCCTGATCCTCGGCTTCGCCTTGAAGGGTTAGCAGTTGGCAGTTTGCGGTTTGCAGTTGGCCGTTGGGAATGGCTGCCGGCGCAAGTAGTTCGACCAGCGTAAACTAGCCGGGGATGGGACTTATAGGACTTATGTGTCCCGCCAGCGCGGAAACCGCAAACGGCAAACGGTGAACTGCAAACCGCGAACCTTACAGCTCTAGAACCTTGGGGAACTTGGACAACACTTTGAAGCCGGTCTGCGTCACGATTCCGTCGTCTTCGTGTCTGGCTCCGCCGATCCCAGGGTAGTAAAGACCCGGTTCTACGGTCAGCACCTGACCTACCTTGAATTTCGTTGTGCCCACTCGTAGGGCTTCGTGGACCTCGAGGCCGAGGCCGTGGCCAAGGCCATGAAAGAATCCGGTCCATTGGCCGTTTTTTTCTTCCGTTGGATAGCCACGCTCCTTGAAGAAGGTCTTTACACTATCCTGTAATTCCTGACCGGATTTCCCGGGAGCAATACCCCGGAAAGCCAATTCCTCGGCTTCTAATACCGTTTCCCAAACTTTCCTTTGTGCCGTGCTCGCCTTACCGCGGAGAACCGTGCGTGTTAAATCGCCATAGAAACCGCTGGCGCTATCGCGCGGAAATACATCCAGGATGATCAAGGAATTCGCTTTCAACGGCCCACTGCCCCGATTATGCGGATCACAAGCTTGATCGCCACCCGCAACGATTGGGTTGGTCGGTGTGCCACCGGCGCGAAGAATCGCGCAATCAATTTCCGCTCGCAAAATTTCTGAGGTCAACGATTTCCCACCCCAGATGAGTTTGCGGCCCGGCTTGATTTCTGCCGCGCGTAAAACTTCATAGGCACGCGCCAAACCGATCTCAGTAAGCTCGATCGCGCGTTCCAGCTTCTTAACCTCGGCTGCGGCTTTGAACTCGCGATCACCATAAAATAAACCGTCGACTGGTGTCACTTGGATGCCCGCTTCGCGAAGGGCAACGGCAAGGCCTAAGGGAAAGTCTGCGGGTACTTCGGCTCGTTTGACTCGTCTTTTGCGCAGAAACTCAGTCACGCTTTGCTGGATCGTCGGCTTTTTCTTCAGGCGTTTTTCCAGTGGATCCTGAATCGCCGATAGAGAAGCGATTTCGTCTACGGTTGCCTCTTTGCGGCCACGGCCAAGCTCGAGATCAGACAGCAAAATGGTCTTCTTGCCGTTCTGTTCCAAATAAAGGATCGGATCCGGTACGGAAAAACCGGTGGCATAAAGCATATCAGCCGACAAGTCACTCGAGGCGAACATTAACCGTGAAACGGGATTCTTAGGCATGAAGAATCAATGTTTAGCGTCTTGGATCGATGTGAGCAAGCATGGGGCGCAGAGGGGTCGGCAGCTGACCGGGGAGGGCGCGCGCAGTCGCTGGACGCCGCGGAAATGTTACCAGGCCCAAAACGTGCTTTGATCTTTCGACAATAAACACATCCGACCCGCGAACAGTGGATCGCGAGGACGCGATCCCTCCCTGCGCTTCTCGATCGTTAAGCCGTAGCCGTTAACCCCATTCTCTGCGCCAACTCGATGTATTCGTTGAGAACCTGCGGGTTGCTTAGCGCTTCTCGGCTGACCGCCTTGGCCAGGGGCACTCCTTGGAATATTCGCTTAACCGGCACCTCGAGCTTCTTTCCATTCAGGGTGTGAGGGACCTCACGGACCACACAAACGTCGTCCGGTACGTACCGCGGCGAAAGTTGCGTCCGAATCCGGTCGCAAATCGCCGCTTTCAGCGCTGGCGTGAATTCCAAACCTGGAGCTAAAACTAGAAATAAAATCAGCTTCCCATTGCATTCTTCGGCCCCAGGTTTCAGCCCCGTGGTGTCGATCACCAGCGCTTCTTGGACCTCGGGGAACGTTTCTACCACTCGATAAAATTCGCTGGTTCCCATGCGGACACCGCCCCGGTTCAAGGTAGAGTCGGATCTGCCGTAGATCACACATTGGCCATCATTCGGGTCGATCTCGATCCAATCGCCATGCCGCCAAATACCAGGGAAATAATCGTAATAACTCGCACGAAACCGGCTGCCGTCCGCGTCGTTCCAGAAAAAAACTGGCATGGATGGAAAAGGAGCGGTCAATACCAACTCTCCCATCTCATTCCAAACGGCGTCACCGCTCTCGTTCCACGCCTCGATGCGCGCACCCAGGCCCCGACATTGAAGTTTGCCCCGAATCACGGGATCTAACGGATTCGGCAGGACGAAGGCGGTGCAAACATCGGTGCCGCCGCTTAGGGACCCCAACCAAACATCCGGTTTTACCTGTTGATACACCCAGTCAAAACCTTCGGGCGGCAAGGGTGCGCCGGTCGAACCGATCGCCCGCAAATGGTTGAAAGAGAAATTGGCGCGCGGGCTTAACCCTGCTTTATCGCAGGCGAGCAAAAACGGCGCGCTGGTACCGAAATAGGTTATTCGTTCTTCATCGACAAAACGCCACAGCACCGACAAATCCGGGTGCTTTGGGCTTCCGTCATAGAGGACAATACAGGTACCGAGAGCCAATCCGGTAACGAGAAAATTCCACATCATCCATCCGGAAGTGGTAAACCAAAAATATCGGTCCCCTGGTTGCAGGTCCAGTTGCAACGCCAGGGCTTTGAGGTGTTCTAATAAAATTCCGCCGTGGCTCTGCACGATCGGCTTTGGGATGCCGGTGGTTCCGGATGAAAACAGGATCCAGAGCGGATGTTCAAACTCGACCGGCTGTATGGAAAATGAGCTCGCATCGACGTCGCGAGCGAAATCGGCCCACGGAGTAACCGGCACCGGGTTCGAGAGCCCGCTAAGGACAGGATTACCGCCCACCATCACGACGTTCTTTAGCGAGGCAAGTCCGTTAACGATCTCGCGTAGAGGTTCGGTGCGGTCGTAATATTTGCCGCCGTAATAATAACCGCTTACCCCAAAGAGAATTTTCGGTGCGATCTGTTGCCATCGCTCCAGAACACCTTTGCTGGAAAGCTCCGGAGGACAACTGGACCAAATAGCGCCTATCGAGGCGCTGGCTAGAAAGACGATCACCGTTTCGGGGCAATTCGGTAAATAACCCGCTACCCGGTCTCCTTTCTCAACGCCGGCCGCGTGTAGCGCAGCAGCGACTGCTTGCACCTGAGAAAGCAATTCGCTTCCTTTCATCCGGCGTCGTTCCGATTGGTTTTGGCCCTCGACAGCAGAAAGAATCGCCACCTCCTCCGGTCGTTGCCGGATCGCTCGTAAAACCTGTTCGGCGTAATTCAACGTACCACCAGGAAACCAACGAGCGTCGTCCACTTGATGCCAAGTGATGGTGTGATCAGCAGGGGTGTGAAAGTGGACGTCGAAAAACCGAGCAATCGATCGCCAGAAATCGTCGATGGCGGTGACTGACCATTCGTAAATTTCTGGGTAGGTTTGAAACCGAACGTCGTACGTTTTCGACAACCATTGGAGGTAACGATTTAGGTTACTCCGTTCGGCGACGCCGGCGTTCGGTCGCCACAAAACTTCGGGCTTGGGGGTGGGAAGCATGGTCGACACTCTTCCAAGATTAGCGAAAGGGACGTATGGGCGCAATCGTCCTTGGCAACCACTCTTATCTCGCGGACAAGAGTGACCTCATACAGAACCCGCTTCCTACCGTTTCTGCGAGACGAGATTTTTTTTCGTGCGTTTCCAGGCAACCCACGGCTGCGGCACGCCTGGCTGCCTTCATCCAGCCTCACGGGACAAGAAAGGCCTGCTCCAATACCCTCATATCCATGGACATTCGCTTAATCTATACGGCTGGGGTAGCCAACCGCTCGTAGGTCAGATCGACAAAACTGGAGATGATTCGCAACCGCTGACAAATATCCCCCCGGGCTTGACAAATCCGATCGGCCGCGCTTCTTCTAAGCCGCCCCTCCCCTACATCAATTTCATGATGACCTCTCACCCATGATCAACGTCGAGCACTTGACCAAAAGGTTTGGAGTGAAGTGCGCGGTTGACGACGTGACCTTCTCCGTCAGCAAAGGCGAAGTCCTCGGATTTCTCGGACCAAACGGCGCCGGGAAATCCACCAGTATGCGGATGATTACTGGTTATTTACCGCCCACCACTGGAGCCATAACTGTCGCTGGATTCAACGTGGCAGACCAACCCCTGGAAGCCCGGCGCCGTATCGGTTATCTGCCGGAGAACGCTCCGATTTATTCGGACATGTCGGTTTATGGGTTCCTCAGTTTTTGCGCGGAAATGCGCGGCTTGTTCGGTTCGGCGAAAAAGAAGGGAATCGATCGGGTCGTGCAGCTCTGTTTCCTGGAACGGGTCCTACATCAGAGCGTGGATACGCTCTCCAAGGGTTTCCGGCACCGAACTTGTCTTGCCCAGGCTCTGATCCACGATCCCGAGGTTCTTATCCTCGATGAGCCAACCGACGGCTTGGATCCAAACCAAAAATACGAAGTGCGTACGCTGATCAAACGCATGGGTGCTGAGAAAGCGATTATTTTTTCGACCCATATTCTCGAAGAGGTTGAGGCAGCTTGCAGCCGGGCGATCATCATCGACCAAGGCAAGATCGTCGCCAATGGAACACCGGAGGAATTGAAGGCGAAATCGCCGTTCGCAGGCAACGTGGTCGTTACAGTGGGAAATGTTTCGAAGGCTAAATTGTTACCCCAAATCGAGGCGTTAAAAGGAGTAGAGAAATTTTGGATCGTCGCGGAAAAGCCGGAACAGGTGACT
Source organism: Verrucomicrobiota bacterium (assembly GCA_019237325.1). Classification (GTDB taxonomy): domain Bacteria; phylum Verrucomicrobiota; class Verrucomicrobiia; order Chthoniobacterales; family JAFAMB01; genus JAFAVN01. The sequence continues at coordinate 5,404 of JAFAHI010000111.1, forward strand.
TTCCAGGTAGTTCCGCGAGGAAACGTTTTACCCGAGCTACTCGAAGCCGGAACCCGCAACGAGTGGAAAATTGAACATCTCGACGTCGAAGAAGGTCGACTGGATGACGTTTTCCGCGCCATCACCCTCCCCGATACTAAACCAGCGGCATGAGAAACATTTGGACTATCTCCAAGCGAGAGCTTGGTGCCTATTTTTCGTCTCCAGTAGCATACGTTTTCATCGTAATTTTTCTGCTGCTCGCTGGGTTTTTCACCTTCATGGTAGGGCGTTTTTTTGACCGCGGAGTCGCCGATTTGCTCCCGTTTTTTCTCTGGCATCCCTGGCTTTACCTTTTTCTCGTGCCGGCTGCCGGAATGCGCCTCTGGTCGGAGGAACTGCGTTTAGGGACCATGGAGCTGCTTCTGACGATGCCGGTTACCGCCTGGCAAGCAATTTTAGGTAAGTTCCTCGCGAGCTGGATCTTTTTGGCAATCGCGTTGTTCTTGACCTTCCCGATCGTCGTTACCGTTGGCTATCTGGGACATCCTGATTACGGCAGGATCTTTTGCGGCTACTTGGGAAGCCTGATGATGGCCGGCGCATTTCTCTCCATCGCGTTGCTGACTTCATCTTTCACCAGAAATCAAGTGGTCAGCTTCATCCTTGCCGTCATCGTCTGTCTCTTTCTCATTCTGTGCGGATGGCCACCTGTCACCGATGCAGTTTCAAGTTGGGCCCCGGCTTGGCTCGTAGATGGTTTGGCATCAATCGGAGTGATGACTCACTTCGACAGTCTACAACGCGGCGTAGTCGATAGCCGCGACCTGCTCTTCTTTGCGAGCGTCATCGTGTTCTGTCTGTTCGCCAACAGTGTTGTTCTCCGCGCACATCGCGCTTGATTGATATGAAGAAAGTCGAGACTTGGCTGTTCCCTGTCGCCGGCGTCGTTGCGGTCTTGGTCATTTTGATCGCAGTGAACGTGCTCGGAAGTTTTCTGAAGGTTAGAAGTGACCTGACCCAGAACAAAATTTACACGCTATCGCCCGGCACGAAACGGATCCTGGATAAACTGGATACACCGGTCGAAATCCGGTTCTATTACAGCAAGGATAACTCTTCCATGCCAGTACCCCTGCGCACTTACGCGCAGGAAGTTGAAGATCTGCTCTCGGAATATCAGCAGGCTGGTCACGGTAAGATTCAAGTCGTAAAGCTCGATCCCAAGCCGGACTCCGATGCGGAAGATTCGGCCCGCCTAGACGGCGTCCAAGGTCAGACGGTTGCTGCCAATCTGACCGGCGACAAGATCTATCTCGGGCTAGCGGTCAGCTGCCTTGATACTAAGACGGCGATTCCTTTCTTAAGCCCAGACCGGGAGACCCTGCTTGAATATGACATCTCACGGGCGATCTCGAGCGTCGTCAATCCGAAAAAGGCCGTCATCGGCGTAATGAGTGACTTACCGGTGCTCGGTCGGGCTGCCAACCCAATGATGATGATGCAACGGCAGCGCGGGAGCGATCCTTGGGTTTTCGTTCAGGAACTGAAAGAGAATTACACCGTGCGTGAGGTGCCTTTGACCGCGGACAAAATCGATGATGATATCTCGGTCCTGCTCGTAGACTATCCGAAGGGCATCACTGAATCCGCGCAATTCGCCATCGATCAATTCATGCTCCGCGGGGGTAAGATGGTCGCGCTGCTGGATCCCTTTTCCTTTGTCGATTCACAACTCAGCGGCGGTCAGCAAGCGATGATGCGCGGCGAGACGTATTCAGCAAATTTGGACAAACTGCTGAAGGCTTGGGGTCTGGAGTTCACCGCGGACAAGATTGTCGCTGATCCGAACCTGGCGACGAAAATCCAACGCCAGACCGGTTCGGTGGACTCCGATATGACCGTGCTGTCGGTCAACGGAGACACGATTAACAAATCTGATCCTTTGGGAGCATCGACTACGGATCTTCTTTTGCCGTTCGCAGGAGCGTTTAAGGGGACACCAATCAGTGGGCTAAAACAGGAAACTTTGGTCTCGACGACACCTCAGGCCGGGTTAATTGACGCAAGCACGGTAATGCTCGGGTCGGAAGGAGCCAGGAAATTCTATAAGCCGGGAAATACCCCTCTGGCCTTGGCCGTCCGGTTGACCGGAAAATTCAAGACCGCTTTTCCCGATGGGAAACCTGCCGCAGCTGCCAGCCCCACTCCGACTCCGGCGGCTTCACCTGCAGCTTCTGCCACGCCGACCCCAACCTATCTTAAAGAGGCCACTAAAGAAGGGGTGGCCGTCTTGATCGGCGACTCGGACTTTGCTTTTGACCAGATTGCCGGGCGCCAACAACAGATGTTGAACCAGGTCGTCTTTACCCCGAACAACGGCAATCTCAATTTGATCGAAAGCAGCGTCGAGCTGCTAGCCGGGGATTCGAATCTTATGTCGATTCGTAGCCGCACATCTGCGAACCGTCCGTTCGTCTTGGTCGATAGGATGGAGGCCGCCGCTCAAGATAAATATCAAAGCAAGATCGACGAACTCGAGACCAGCTTAACGCAGGCTCGGCAAAAGCTTTCCGAGTTACAAAGCGCCAAGCAGGCCGATCAGAAAAGCGTCTTGTCGCCTGAACAACAGGCCGAGATTAAAAAGTTTCAGGAAAACGAGGCTCAGATTGATAAACAACTGAAGCAGGTCCGAAAGGAACTTCGGCAAGAAATCGATTCTCTCCAAAACTGGCTGAAATGGCTGAACATCGCATTAATGCCACTGGTCGTGACCTGCATCGGCCTCGGCCTAGCCTTCTTTAAGAAACGAAGTCGAGCCGCTCGATGAAACGACAACAACTCTATTTTCTGATAGGCGCGGCGTTGGTCCTCGCCATCGCTGGAACCATCTTTCAACTTGTCCGGTCTGCCGGATGGAAAGGGGAAGCCACTGATCTAGAACCATTCGCGAAGCTTCCGGTTAACAGCGTTGAAAAACTGGTTATCAAGTCTTCAAAGGACAAAGTTACGCTCCAAAAGGCGAGTGATATTTGGACGGTGGCTGAACGGAACGGTTATCCCGCAGACTTCAGTAAGATCCGGGAGCTAATCACGTCGCTCTGGGAATTCAAAGTAGTCCGCCAGTTAGACGTCGGCCCGTCTCAATTCGGTCGACTCAACATTGTAGCACCCGGGCAAGGCGACCATTCCGGGGTTGAACTCGACTTGAACGACGCCAGTGGTAAGTCCATAAAAAGTTTGATCTTCGGTAAAACGTTCGGCGGTGAAAACAGTAGTGGAGCTGACGAAGAAGACGGGCCCAGCGGGAGCGGCCGATTCGTCTACGATCCTTCGGAGAAAGATAAGGTCTATCTGAGCAAGGAAAACTTCTATACCGTCGACGCTTCGCCAAAGAACTGGCTGGACAAAGATTTCATCAGGGCTGAAGGCGTTAAAGAGGTTGAGCGCCCCTCATCATCTAACGGCGATGGTTGGAAAGTCAGCAAGAAGGACGAGAAAGCAGCTTGGGAGTTAGTCGATGCCAAGCCTGGCGAAACCCTTAATACTAGTGCCGTAGCTAGCCTCGGGGCTTTTTCCCCTAACTTTGAAGATGTGAAGCCGGCTAATACGCCGGATTCTGAAACCGGTCTTAACAAGGCTGTCACGGTGAACCTGGAGACTTTTGACGGCTTCAAATACACCCTGGAAATCGGGGGCGAAGCCCCGGAGCAAAGCCGCTTCTTCCGCTTTAAAGTTTCGGCCGACCTGCCAGCGAAGCGCACGGCTGAGCCCAACGAATCTCCTGACGACAAGAAAAAGAAAGACGACGTATTCAATAAACAGCAGGAAACGCTGAAAACGCGGTTGGCTGCTGAGCAGAAGCTGCAAAACTGGATCTTCGAAGTCGAAAGCTACAGTTTGGAGACGTTCTTGAAATCTCGAAAGGACATCCTAAAGCAGGCTTCTCCGACGCCGGCGCCAAAGCCCGCTGTTAACACTGGTGTTCTTCCTAAGTCAGCGGTTCCACTGCCGCTGGCGGCGACCCCGACCCCAGCGGTCTCACCGGCGCCGGTCGTTCCTTCCCCAAGTCCTGAGACTTCAGCAACACCTGAAGCCACGGCACCCCTTCAAACGACGCCGACTCCAGAAACAACTCGGACTCCGGAGACGACTCCAAGTCCCGAAGTAACCCCGACTCCCGAAACAACTCCGAGCCCTGAAGGGACTCCAAGTCCGGAGGCGAGTTCGAGTCCTGAAGCCGTTCCGACAAGTTCGCCTAGTCCTTCGGCGACACCCGGAACGTAGCGGGTTTCGACTCTGGATTGGTGTCCCGAAGGAACTAAAGGACTAAGCCTGCGGTTTTGACCTCTACGCGTTAGGCGGGCGCCGATTCGGGGATGGCGCGCGTCCCCGCGCGCCATGAACCTACCCGGAGCGCTCGATCGGGTCTACCCTGGGCTCTGGTTAAAAAGCATCGCGAGGACGCGATCCCTCCCCTGACCACTTGCTGCGATCACCCTCCTCCTCAACCGGTTGACGTCGCCTTGCTCTATCAGCACACTAAGCCCTGTTCATGCGGAGCCCGCAAAATCAGTTCTATAATCAATTCGACTATGAATCGTTGGAACCGCGTGAGGCGGACCCGCACCGGTCGCCTTTCCAGATCGATCGTGATCGGATTATCTACAGCTCGGCCTTTCGCCGGTTGCAGTCGAAGACTCAGGTGTTCGTTAGCGGCGAATTCGATTTTTACCGGACTAGACTGACTCACTCGCTGGAAGTCGCACAAATTGGCAGGTCGATTTGCTCTTTCCTGAATCAAACATCCTCGTTTCTAGCTGGAGATTTTTGTATCGATCCCGATTTGGTAGAAGCGGTTTGTCTGGCTCACGATCTTGGACATTCACCGTTTGGGCACGCTGGGGAACGGGCATTGCATCATCTGATGCATGATTTGGGTGGGTTCGAAGGGAACGCGCAGAGCCTGCGATTGATCAGCAAAACGATCTATTCTGGAAGCCGGGAACGTCGCGGTATGAATCCAACCCGGGCTTTACTGGACGGTGTCCAAAAATATAAGCGGCTGCTCCGGGAAGATCGGACCGCCGGTAATCATTTCCTTTACGACGACCAGGAGTCTTTGCGTCAATTTACGGCGGGCCCCGCGATCTCAGATGCTGGACTCGATTATACCAAGCTCCGGTCTTTAGAATGTCAGATTATGGACTGGGCAGACGATACGGCTTACGGGTTAAGCGATATTGTCGACAGCATCAATGCCGGGTTTCTCAGATTTGAACGGGTCGAGGATTGGGCGGCGAAGCAGAGTTTGAAACCGGACGAGCAAAGCGCTATCGACACGGTTCTTTTCGCAATCAAAGAGCGAAAGGTAGAAGCGCGTTTTAGCAAGAAGATCGGTGCATTTATTCGGGCAACATCATTGGTCTCGAGAATTGGACCTCTTTCTGATGTTAGCCAGCGCTACCATTTTAGCTTACTGGTCGAACCGGAGGTTCGGACTGAAGTCGATATTTATAAGCGCCTCTGTCGAGACTTGGTCTTTCGGCATTCGCAGCTTCACCAGCTCGAGCGCAAGGCGCGAATGATCCTGGAAGCAATCTTTAGGGCATTTGCCGAAGCCTATCTTGAAGCCAAGAATCCATCATTGCGGTTACTACCGGAGTCGTACGATCAGCTGGTCCGGGATGCGAACGGCGAGCTGGGACGAGCGCGAGTCCTTTGTGATTATGTCGCAGGGATGACTGATCTATTTGCTACTCGGACGTATAAGCGCCTTTTTGACGCGAGCTTTGGTTCAACGGTAGATCTGTAGACGAGCTTTAATATGGAAAGCATACGCAGCACGAATGCCGACATTTTTAACCACGATAACGAGGCCACGGATTATGATAATGATGTCCGAAATGAAGCCGACCCTATCCGTACCGGTTATCAAGATCTCCTGCGCTGGGTCGTTCAGCAGGCACGCATTACGCCGAGATCACGGGTGCTGGAGCTAGGATCAGGTACCGGTAATCTTTCGGAGTTGATCACAAGCTGTGGCGAGCTGGTTTCTGTGGACGTTTCTGAGAATATGGAGGCAATAGCGACACGCAAGGTGCGACATCTTACCAATCGCCGGTTTATTAAGGCGGATATCCTTGAGGTATTTAGCCAAGAGCTCGGCAAATTCGACGCGGTTATCAGCACTTACGCGGTACATCACTTAACTGATCAGGAGAAACAGCGATTGTTTGCGCTCGTTTTCGAGCGCCTGTTGCCAAGTGGCGCGGCTGTTTTCGGCGATTTGATGGTCCAGAACAGTTCAGAAAAGAAAGAAAAGATTCAGCAATATTTGGCTAAGGGCGATCGAGCCACCGCCCAAAGCATCAGCGAAGAATTCTTTTGGGCACTCGACAAAGCGATCGCCGACTTAATGCGTCTCGGATTCAAAGTAACGTCGGAACGCTTTTCAGATCTGTCTTATGGGGTGATTGCGCGGAAAGCGACGAGTTTAGCACGAGCCGATTGAAGAAGAGTCGTCTTAAGTTCCTCGCCAAAGAGCAGTTATAACCGCAGCTTGACACCAAAATCCGTCGTTGGCGTGATCTACCTAGCCACAATCGGCCGATTCTTTTGGCTCGATCTTTTTTACGGGATTGGCGTTGCTATCGGCCTGCCGACGTTAGCAGTCGCCATTTATTCGTACTTCGTCTAATACCGTCTGATGCCCCCCGGACGACCCTCCCGATGAAAAAGTTATTAATGCTCAGCATGTCCGCGTTCCTGTCCTTCGGTGCCAACTTTCCGGCCAGGGCTCAAACCAACCACAACCCCTTCGCAGGTGCGCCGACACGATACAGCGTCAGCGTGGTCACTGCTTCGAAGACAGGGACGATGTTGACGATGCGGATGTATGTTGATGGGAACAAGCGGCGAACCGAGCAAGAAACGAACAACGGACCGCTGGTGCTTATTCTTCGCGGCGATATGAACCTGATGTACACCGTTATCGTTTCTCGCAAAGCTTATCGGATTGATCCGCTCGATCCGACTCTCCTTGCGTCTCTAGACACTTACGAATTTCCTAGGGGCATGATAGTGTCCGGCGACAAGGTGGCCACGGAAACGATCAAAGGGCAGCTCTGCGATAAATACCGCTTTTCCTCAGCCAGAGGAGAAAAGAAAGGTACCTCCGGGTCCGCCACGGCGACGTCTGGCTATATCTGGATCAGTCAGTCGACTCATTTCCCGGTGATGTCCAAAACCGAAGGCGCGACCAGTGAATGGGTAAACCTCGACGTTGGCCCCCAAGACTCTTCTCTCTTTGAGCCACCCGCCGAGTACCAACAAATAACGCAGTAAGGCGTGTGTACGATTCCGTGGAGAGTGGCGGAAAGATTGTGAATAAGTCGGGAAAGTCGCCCTCTCAAAAAGTTAATCGATGCAGTGAACGAACGGCTCTGAAGTTATTATCATGAATTCGGCCTCGTAAGGCTTGATATAGCAGGGACTTACAACGAAAGTGCCAAGTTATTAACGGGAAGACTATTAATAGATTTGCGTGGTAGAAATTAAGAACTTCAGATTAACGCTGTGAGTAAGTGCAGATGGAGGCCGGGATTTGCTGATATATCCTCGTCACGAAATCATTCTCGGCTAGAACAACAGCTTAGATCCCCGTTAATGGCTTGGCCTGTTTCGGGGTGGCCGTGCGCAACGGCTCAAAACCGGCGCGGTGCCGATCTGAACTAGAACGAAGTCGTGGGCGCGCTGAGTTCTTCGCCCTACCATTGTTCGGGCAAGCGACGCGCGGCTGCGCATTACATCACCTAGAAAGGTCGCTGGCGGTCATCGCTTGGCCGCCAGCTGCTTCTTTAGCCTAAATATGGATAGCGAGGCCGAATGCGTTTCCGACAGCTTCGTGAACAGCTTCGCTGAGCGTCGGATGTGCATGAATAGTCTCTTCCAATTCTTCGTGCGTAGCCTCTAGGTTGATCGCAAGGCCGAGCTCGGCGATGAGCTCAGTGGCTTCCGCTCCGATGATATGAGCGCCGATGATCTCGCCATGCGGTTCGCCAAATAACAGCTTAACAAAACCGTCCGGCTCACCGGCGGCCAAGGCTTTCCCGTTGGCCAGAAATGGAAATTTGCCGACTTTAAATTTGATTCCTTTTTCTTTCGCGGCGCGCTCGGTAAGCCCAACGCTGGCCACTTGGGGTTGGCAATAGGTGCAACCCGGGAAAGTCTTTAAGCGTTTAGGGGTTGCAGCGGAGAAGATGCCGTTCACAGTCTGAATAGCTTCCCACATAGCGACATGCGCTAACCAGGGCGGTCCGATAATGTCACCCGCCGCGTATACGCCTGGTACATTCGTCTGATAACGGTCATCGATCTGAATAAAACCCTTTTGGTCGAGCTTGAGAGAGACTTTTGCAGGCACTAGTGGCGAAACACCGATTGCAACTAGCGCACAATCCGCTTCGAAAGTTTGTTTCTCTTTGGACTCGACGGTGACCCGGACACCACTTTTTGTGGTAGAGGTTTCTGTAACCTTAGAGTTGGTCAGGATCTTAATGCCCTGCTTGGTAAGAGCTCTTTCGAGAGCAACACTGATCTCGGTATCTTCGACCGGTAGGACGTTTGGTAACATCTCGATGAGGGTCACTTCTGTCCCGAACGCGTTGAAGAAGTAGGCGAATTCAACGCCGATCGCACCCGCTCCGATGATAATGATCCGCTTTGGCTGCGGATCGATGATCATCGCGTAATGGCTATCGATCACCGTCTTGCCGTTAACGGGCAGACCCGGCATAGGTCGGGACGTAGCTCCAGTAGCGACCAAGATGGAGTCGGCTTCCAAGATCTGTTCTTTGCCGTCGGCGCCTTTACAAGCCACGCGGCCCGCTTCGGGAATGGAAGCGGTGGCTTTGATGTTGTCGATTTTGTGTTTCCGAAAAAGGAATTCGACCCCGCTAGCTAATTTGTCGGACACAGCCCGGCTGCGGGCGATAATCTTAGACCAGTCGAAAGCCAAATTGTCAAAGCGAAAGCCAAGGTCTGAAGCGCGATGCCGAAGAAGATGATAAAGCTCGGCGTTGCGTAATAGGGATTTGGTCGGGATACAACCCCAGTTGAGACAGGTGCCGCCAGCCCGTTCTTTTTCGACGCAGGCTACGCGTTTACCGAGTTGAGCGGCGCGAATCGCTCCTACATAGCCGGCAGGCCCACCACCGACGACAATTAAATCATATTTCATAGACGGAAAAAGATTAGTGCGGTCAGCGACCGCGAAACCGCGCTCCTAGACCAGCATAAGGGCTGGTGTTTCTAGAAGACGTTTTAGTTCCGCAAGGAACTGGGCTCCGATAGCGCCGTCAACCACACGGTGATCACAACTGAGCGCTAAAACAATACGCTGTCCTGGAACAACGGCCCCGGCCGCGTTTACCACCGGCTTCTTGAGGATGGCGCCAACGGAAACGATAAGAGACTGCGGCGGGTTGATGATAGCGAAGAATTGGTCAACGCCGTAGCTGCCAAGGTTCGAAACAGTAATGGTTCCTCCCTGATATTGTTCCGGCTTGAGCTTTTTCGAGCGCGCCTTAGCCGCAAGGTCTTTAACTTCGGTGCTGATCTGGCTAAGGGTCTTGGTTTGCGCATCTCGAATGACGGGAGTGACGAGGCCGTCATCAATTGCCACAGCGCAAGCGAGCTGAACGGAACCGTATTGAACGATGGTGTCGCCGGCAAAGGACGCATTGGCCTTTGGTACATGGGCGGCGGCAACGGCGGTCGCCTTTATGATAAAGTCGTTAATGGTGAACTTGGGAAGACCGGCGGCCTCGTTGACCGTGTTTAATTGTTGGCGCAATTGCACCAGGGGTTCCGCGTCGATCTCCGCTTGGAGATAGAAGTGAGGGATGGTGGTCTTGGCTTCCAAAAGGCGGGCGGCAATAGTTCGTCGCATGCCCCCTAACTGAATCTGGACATCCTGCTGGGACACCGGCTGTGGCGGGACAAGGGCTGGCGCGGCTGGAGCAACCGGTTTTGGAGTCTCGGCTACGGTTTGTGCACGATTTTCGTGGGCGGAAACGACGTCATCGCGGACGATGCGGCCGCCTGGCCCAGAGCCGGGCAAGGTCTCCAGTTGGACGCCGAGTTCAGCAGCAACTTTTCGAGCCAGCGGGGATGCCTTAACCCGCTGACCAGACTCCCCGTCAGTCGTCTTTATCGGTTGAGGCGCTGGAGGCTCGGGTTGTTTGGTTTGTGAAGCCTTCTTTTCCGTGTCCGGTTTCTTTTGAGCGTCCGATTGTTTGGACGCGGGAGCGCTCGGTTTGGAGTCAGCTGGTTTAGATTCGCCGGCGCCGAGTAAGAGAGCGAGTTTCTGACCAACTTGGACGGTCTGCCCGTCGTTGACATAAACCTCAGACAAGGTGCCCTCATCGAAGGCTTCCATCTCCATGGTCGCTTTGTCGGTTTCGACCTCTGCCAGGACGTCGCCTACGGCAACGGTGTCGCCAACTTTCTTAACCCAGCGAAGCAGAGTTCCCTCTGTCATCGTGTCACTGAGTTTGGGCATTTCGATCGTAATAGGCATGGCGAGAGATGGTTTAGGAGAGATGAAGAACTTTTTCGATGACGCGCTGAGGATCAGGGAGCTGGCGTTTCTCAAGGGGCGGGCTGTAGATCGCCGGAGCGTCGAGCGAGGCTACCCGGCCGATGGGTGCATCAAGGTCGTCAAAGGCCTTTTCTTGAATCGTGGAAACCAGTTGAGCGCCGATGCCACAAAAAGGTTTACCTTCTTCGACGACTACTGCGCGATGCGTTTTACGAACCGAAGTGATGACGGTTTCTTCATCGAGCGGCCGGATGGAGCGAAGATCAACGACTTCGGCATCGATATCATGTTCCGCTGCCAGGAGTTCTGCTGCCTTGAGACAGGTGAGCACTGCACGGCCATGGGCAATTAATGAAATATCCCTGCCCACCCGTTTAACGTCAGCTTGTCCGAGCGGTATAAGATACTCAGTATCAGGTACTTCCCACTTCTCTCCGTAAAGGAGAGTGTTCTCCATGAACATAACTGGGTCGTTGTCTCGTATGGAGGTTTTGAGAAGGCCTTTGGCATCGTAAGCGGTCGCAGGTGCGACAACTTTTAGGCCTGGCATGTTGGCAAGCAGGTTCTCAGGTGTGTGGGAATGGGTTGCGCCCACATTGGTGCCACCGTTCGCTGGTCCGCGGATAACAATGGGAACGTTGAGCAAACCACCAGACATGTACCGCACACAGCCGGCATTGTTGACGATCTGGTCAAAAGCGACGTAGGCGAAACTCCAGAACATGAGTTCGATGACCGGACGCAGGCCGAGCATCGAAGCGCCAATCCCCATTCCGACGAAGCCAGCTTCACTGATTGGAGTATCGACTAACCTCTTGTCGCCGTGGGCCGCCCAGAGACCTTCGGTGACTTTGTACGCTCCGTTATATTGAGCGACTTCTTCTCCGATCACGACAACGTTTTCGTCACGAAGAATCTCTTCATCGAGAGCGGTGCGGAGAGCTTCTCGGTAGGTAAGCAGTGCCATTGAGTGATCAGTTATTGAAGAAGTAATAGCCGTGTTTTGCTGCTTCGGTCTGGTTATCGACTTCCCAGTAGACATCGTTGAGAATGTCACTCTCTTCCGGGAGAGGGCTTTCTTCGGCGAAGGCGACGGCTGCATTCGCCTCCTCTTTAGCTGCTTTGTCGATTTCTTGAATGTCGGCCTGGGTCAACACTTCTTCTTGGAGAAGGGCCTTGCTGAATATCTGTAACGGATCGTGGTTATTCTTATAGTCGTCTATCTCTTCGGAGGTCCGGTATTTTTTCGCGTTCGCGTCGGCAACGGAGTGGCCGTAATAACGGTAAGTTTGAATCTCGAGCAGAGTCGGTTGCTGAGTCTTACGGGCGCGGTCGATCGCGATGTTCGTCCGGTTACGCACTTCATAGAGGTCTTCACCGATGAAGACATCCCAAGCCATGTTATACGCTTCGGCGCGTTCAGCCAAAGAGCTCTTGTAGGCGGAGGAGCGTTTTTGGCTGGTGCCCATGGAATAGCCGTTGTTCTCGATAATGTAGATGACCGGCAATTGGAACAGGGCGGCCAGGTTCAGAGACTCATGGAAGGCGCCTTGATTGATAGCGCCGTCGCCAAGGTAACAAAGGCAGCAGCCGGGGATATTCTTGTACTTTAGGGCATAGGCGATGCCGGCTCCGAGCGGGGTTTGGCCGCCAACGATGCCGTGGCCTCCCCAGTAGCGTTTGTCCGGGGCAAAGAAATGCATCGAACCACCTTTTCCTTTAGAGCAACCGGTTGCCTTGCCGAAGAGCTCGGCCATGCATTCATTCATGGACATACCGACCGCCAAGGCATGACCGTGATCGCGGTATGCTGTGATCACGTGATCGTTCTCACCGAGGAGTGAGATGGTCCCGACAGCAACGGCTTCTTGACCCGAGTAAAGGTGCAAGAAACCGCCCATGCGCCCCAGGTTGTAGTACTTCAAGGAGGTCTGTTCGAAACGGCGGATCCTGTACATGTCACGGAGCAGACGGATCTTATCCGCTTTCGTAAGCTGCTCGTTGATGGTCGATCGGGATTCGCCGGGAGACTGCAATACGGTATGCATACTTAAACGGTGGGATGGGTAAATTGTCCGGGGAGATCCGACGACGCGCGATGTGGCCGGAGAAGGGCTTGGGTGAGTAGAAAGAGGGAAGTGAAAAGCAGGTCACTGAGCACGGTATTTCGAAGAAAAAGGTAGGTAGGCGGGAAACCGGGGTGACCTAACGTGAGGGCTTGGAGCCAGCCCGCAAAAGTTTTGGGATACAGCGGGATGGAAAGAGGGATGGGCGCGTCGAAATACCAGTCGATGGTATTAGTAACTAAGTAGAAAGGGATGGAAGAGGAGACCGCGGCCAGGAGAACCAGGATTGGTCTAGTAATGTGCTGATGGCGTAACCAGGTGCCGAGCAGGAAGATCATCCCGAAACAAAAATACCCGGGGATCATCCGGGTATCTATTAAAGGCGCATGAAAATGGGCGTTAATTAGTACGTCGGATATGAGCAATCCGAGCGCAGGCAAGAGAACAGCCCGTTTGACGGATAAGAAGAGCCCGGAGCAAAGAAAGAGCGAGGCGAGGGGTGAGAAATTGGCCCAGTCCACCGGTGCACCGGCCAGAATGAAAAGCAGCCGGTAAAGCAGAGCGGCAAAAGTTAAGAGCAGGGCAGGCACCATGACGGCGAAATAGATAGACAACCAAGTAACGAAATCAACGTGAATAAAAAAAGCAAACCGCAAAGC
>JAFAHI010000415.1 GCA_019237325.1 Verrucomicrobiota bacterium
ACGACTGACAAAGGAGCGGGTTGGGAGAAACCCGAATCAGCCGGGAAGCAGCTTCAAGATCCCCCCTCGTGCAACGGTGAAGTTCAAAGCTGGAAAAGTAATGCGGCAGAAAGTCGCAAAATTGTCACCTGCTCTACGACAAGCCGAGGCGCTGAAAGGTGCGCCGGTGTAAGCGGCTATTATCCGTCACAATCCAGTGGCTCACTCCTGAGCAGACGTCGCCACGTCTCCCCCCGTGCTATCACGCTCAGAGTCGTTGCTGGCATGCCACCGTTTGAGCAGGGTTTCTACTGCTGGGGACACGGTTGGCTCCTTTTCCGGACGCAGATGGAACTGAGATAGACTCCGGTCGACTCGCGGTTTCTTGTTTCTCCCCTTCTTTTCGCGAAGCTGCTCCGCTTTGATCTCATGGCGAGTCTTGTTTTCAACCTGTGCCTCTAACTCTTCCACCAGCAGGCGCCGGGCAAAAAATCGGTTCAATGCCTGGCTTCTCTCCCGGTTACAGCGCACTTTGATACCGGTCGGCCGATGCAGGATTGTGATAGACGTTCCCCGGAAACTCTCCTCGAGGTCCCTTTCGTGGCAACCCAAGGCATCCATCTTGCTTTGCAACGCCTTGGCTTTTCGTTCTGAGACAGGAAAAAGAATCACCAGCTAATCCCTTACCCTTAGCGTGACTATACAAATAGCAAGTCAGATTCACAGTATATGCGGCGACTATTTCGTCTCAATATCGTCAAAATCCTGTGATGGTGTTTGTGCCATTCTCGACTAAGGTTAACGCCGCCATGTCTTCTGAACTCCTCACGACAAATCGTAAGGCACTGACCATCAATCTTGATGAGCCTAAATATGGGACGTTCGCCGAAATCGGAGCCGGACAGGAGGTCGCTCGCCATTTTTTCCAGGCAGGGGGAGCTGCCGGCACAGTTGCAAAATCGATTTCCGCGTATGACATGAAATTCAGCGACGCGATCTATGGCAAGTCCGCGCGCTACGTCTCCCGGGAACGCCTCGGCTTAATGCTCGATCACGAGTACGAGTTATTGCTTGAACGCCTGAAAGCCGTCCGGGGCGATCAATCGGAGTTTTTTGTTTTTGGCAATACGGTGGCTGCTAGAAATTTCAAAGGCACCAATGAATGCCATGGCTGGATGGGAATCCGGTTTCAGGGACAGCCTAATTCGCAGCCAAGCGACATCGTGATGCACGTCCGAATGTGGGACAAAGAAAATGTCCTTCAACAGCAGGCCCTGGGCGTCTGCGGCGTCAATTTGATCTATGGCGCTTTTTATTACCTCACCGATCAGGACAAATTTATCCAATCCTTGGCCGATAATCTTACCCTGGATCGGCTCGAGGTCGACATGATCACTTTCAGCGGACCACTGTTTGGGCATGTCGACAATCGGTTAATGAGCCTGAAGCTGGTTGAGTACGGGCTTACCAATGCCGTGTTGTTCAACCCGGACGGAGCCGTGATGCAACCTTCGGAAGTGCTTCACAAGAAAGCCATCGTCGTCGAACGCGGCAGTTTCCGCCCGGTTACCTTGGTCAACGACGATATGCTCAAATGCACGCTGGCTCAGTTTTTACAGGAGCCGTCTGTCGTGGGGAAAGATGTGGTGGTCCTGATGGAGCTGACCATGCATAATTTGTTGGCCTCCGGCAATCTCGACCATGAAGACTTCCTGGCGAGAGTAGATACTCTCTCCGCCATCGGATACAGTGTGTTGGTTTCAAATTATTTTGAATTTTTCCGACTTACTTCCTACTTGCGGCGTTTTACCAAGGAGATGGTTGGTGTGGTCATGGGTATCAACAACCTCCTGGAGATTTTCAACGAGAAGTACTACGACAGTCTCGAGGGCGGTATTCTCGAAGCCGTCGGCCGTCTCTTCAAAGCGTCTACCAAGCTCTATGTGTACCCCATGAGGAAGAGCGCCTACGACCGCTATTGTCTTAAGGCTGATTGTCCAGTGCCGGACCCCAGCGTACCGTCACTACCTACAGATGTCTGGATCAATGCTACCAATCTGCAAGTCGCGCTTAATTTAAGAAATCTTTACGCTCACCTGATGGAGAACCGCTATATCGCTCCTATCGTGGGCTTTGATCCTTCGATTATGGATATTTTCTCTCGGGATGTCCTGGCTAAGGTTCAGCGCGGAGAGAGCGGTTGGGAGGGCGCTGTACCAGAGAAAGTAGCAGCTCTGATCAAAGAGCGGCATCTATTCGGCTACCAAAAACCGTCCGCCCGTGAGCTACATCCGGTTAATCCAGAGATGGCGCATAAGTAATAAGAAGTGGATAATTCTTTAGGAAGTTGCAGGTTGAAATCAGTCTTGCTCCGATTGGTCAATCATCATTTCCTAAGCCGTAGCCAGGTCGTCCGACTACGCTTTAGTTAATGAACCCCCTAGAACAACGCATCGGATATAA
>JAFAHI010000069.1 GCA_019237325.1 Verrucomicrobiota bacterium
GAATACGATCCTGGCGATTGCGCCTCCGGTGTTCTTGTCGCTGGTGGTGCAGCGGTATTTGGCGCGAGGGCTGTCGTTTGGGGCGGTTAAGGCGTGACGGTGCGCAAACAGCAGGGAAACTCCGAAGAAAATCTCACGCAAAGCCGCAAAGGCGCAAAGGGAAAACAGAGACCAGAGTAGTTCAGAGCAAGACGGCAAAGGCCACAAAGGAAAATCCAGCAATCAGAATTCATGCTGCCTACACCGCATCTGTGTAAATCTGCGTTCATCTGTGGTTCGTCCGGTTTATCTTTGCGCCTTTGCGTCTTTGCGTGAGATTTTTTGGCTTCTTGCTTGGGACTACGGCTTTTTAGTGAACTCGATGCGGCGGCCGGCGAGGTGGAGGGCGACGCCCGGGATGGAGGCGTTGCTGGTATATTTGGGGGTGTAGGCGTAGAGGAGCCAGCCGGTTAGGCTCTCTGGGTTGTCAAGGACCAGGGTGGGTTCGATGGCGATGGAGAGGCCTAGGACGCGTTGAGAGTAAGTGCTGATCAGTTGTACCGGTGTCGACCAGTGAATGCCGTCATCAGAAAAGGCGATGTAGATTCCGCTTTTGCCTAGGGCCATTTCTTGTCTGGCTTCAGCAACGCGATTGAAGTTGAAGGTCAGAATGTATTTGTTGAGCGACTTGGAAAAGGTCGCGTGTGGATACATGGCGCCGGCTTTTACGGCGGAACCGTCGATTACCGGTGTCTCTTTGCCGCCTAGTCCGGGTTCACTGAAAGCGTCCAGGTAGAATTTTTGCCAGTTGTCGGGTAAGGGCGCCCCTTTGCTTAAAGGCGCGCGCGCTAGACAGATTCCTTGGATACCGTTTTTGAGGCCCGAGAATTCAACGTAGTAAAGATAGACGTAGGTGTTTGTGGCATCGATCAACGCGGAAGGCGTGCCGACGCCGCGTATGCTTTGACCGGACCAATCACTCCAGTCTTTCGGTTTAGCGCTGCGGATGATTTCGCCTTTTTTGGTCCAGGTGGTTCCGTCGTTGGTTGATTCGGCGAGGCCGATCCCGCAGTACATCCCTTTGAAAGCCGCTTGACCGTTCTCCGGCAGGTCACCTTCATTGTCGCGTCCCTCGTAAAAAGCGTACAAATGGTTGTCGAGTCGGATGATGCTGGCCACTCCCGCGCCTGCGTTATCGAACTCTCCGTGGTCGCCCGCGCCTAAAACTTTGCTAGCAGAAGTTAGATGTTGGAAGTCAGTACCCGTCACCAAATAGGTTTCGTTCATGGCCTGCAACAAGACTCGAACTTTGGAGGGCTCGTTTTCGATCACGGCCACTCCTTTCCCGGCTATGTCGCGGAGACCGAGATCCTGATCGCGGAGCAGGGTTTGCTGATCTCCTAACTTCACCTGAACGCCATCGGACAAGGTGACGAGTGACGGAACTGACGGAACCTTGTTATCAGGCGAGGCGACTTGAGCCGGTGCGTGGGCCTTTTCACTGCTATTTGATTCGAGCCAGAGAATGACGTCGGCTGCTACGGTCATGAAAGCAAGTGCACCGGCAAGAATCCCCAACTTCAAGGGCAAGCTGAGCGGAGGTTTTGAGGGCTTTGATGGCGCGACGCTCTTATCTAGCAAAGGCCGGGCTTCGGCATTCTGCTCACCATTCAGGATATTCTTAACTCTAGTGGTGAGCGTTTCCAGATGGCCTTCCATCGGTGGCGTTAACGCGTCTAGCCAGTGTAGCTCATCGAGATAGTATTTTAGACCTTTCTTCGGGGTTACGTCCCGGATACGCATCGGGATTACGGTAATTTCGTGATCGCAAGCGTGAGCGACTTCCCGGCGGACGTGAGCCGAGGTGTTGGCGTTTTCAGAGAAGACCAACACCAAGACCTTGGCCGCGTCGATCCCGCGCATAATGGCTTCTGACCAGCCTTCGCCCGGGATGATGTCTCGAGGCGCGATCCAGCACCGAATTCCGGCCGACTCCAGCCGGTTGCAAACCGCGTTGGCGGTTAGCCGGTCCTTACTGGAATGGCTGATGAAGACATCGTAAGGCATGGGGACGGGGGTGTGAGAAGTGAGAAGTGAGAGGTGGGACGGAGTGGTGGAGTGGTGGAGTGGTGGTGGAGAGGCGAGAGGTGATTGGTCGTTCCCGGCGTTCTCGGCGATGCCGGTGTTAGTGGGGAGGGGGGCTTATTCGGGGTCGGTGGGTTGGGTTAGCGCTTTTATGACGAAAGGGGCGAGGAGTCTGGCTAGTTCTTTGTGGCCGTCTGCGGTTAGATGGATCTGGTCGGGTTGTTTCCATTTTGGAGACATGCGGTAGGAAAATTCGCGAACGATCTTGATGCCGCGGGCATGGATCCGGGCTTTGATGGCGGCGAAATTCTTTTCTCCTTGTTCACGGGTAATGTTGTTTCTTGAGTCGTTGTAGAAGCCGCCGCCAGTATCGAGTATTACGATCTTGGTTCCGTTCGGGATGGCACTATCGACGCGTTTGAGCATGTCGGCGGTGGTATCGCCGTTAACCCCCGCGTTGATTATGCGGACGTTGTATCCTTGCGCCTTCAGCATTTTTTCTAGTTGAGCCGGCCAGGCTTGTTGCAGTTCTACACCTGCGCCGGCAACGTTGCTCGCACCAAAAGCGACAATCTGCGCTGATAGCTGGCCGGCCAATGCGACCAAAAGGTAGATCGGGATTAGGAGGCGAGGCATGCGCCGGTTTAGCAAATCTCGGAGGGAAATCCAACTGACAATCGAGGTCAGAGGCGAATGGGCGGGCGGATTATATCGTGAGAAGTGAGAGGGCGCGAATGAGGCGATGGGGGCGGAACGGTGAATCGGCGATGGGGCGAAACGGCGATCGGGCGAGGGGGCGAAATGTAGCGAGCTGTGGACTGGAGCACGGTTAAAGTCGAGGACGAAGTGTCCACGATGCGTGTACCCTAACTCCTAGATTCTATCTCCTAGCTCCTTGGGTTGCAGGGGAAGGGGGTTCGGGTGAGCCTGCACTTATGAAGATCGTACGGACAGAGGTGGCGGAGATTGGGTATCTGGAGAGCGGTCAAAGTGATGGGTTTCCGGTGTTGTTCTTGCATGGGTTCCCGGATGATGCGCATACGTGGGATCGAGTTGTGGGTGAGCTCGAAGGGTTACCGTTACGGTTGGTGCGGCCGTTTCAGCGGGGGTATGGGCCGAGCCGGATAACTGCTATCGCTGCGCTCGGCGGTCAGGTGGCTGCGTTAGCGCAAGATGTGTTGGATTTGGCGGATGCGCTCGGGATCGAACGGTTTGCCTTAGTAGGTCAGGATTGGGGTAGCCGGGCGGCGCACGCGGTTGCGATCTTGGCGCCGGAACGCGTGACCGGGCTCCTCGTTTTGGCGACCGGTTATGGAGCCGTCGTGGACGATCCGGAGGTCCGGTTACGTCAGGCGCATTTGTTTTGGTATCAATGGTGGTTCCATACCGCGGCCGGCCGGCAAGCTCTGGAACAGGATCGAGAGAAAGTTTGTGAGTATCTGTGGCGAGTCTGGTCGCCAGAATGGCGGTTTAGTCCGGAGGAGTTCGCGGCCATTCTGCCGAGCTTCCAGAACGACCAGTTCGTGGACACGGTGATCCATTATTATCGGCATCGTTGGGGTGCAGCGCCGAGCAGCCCGTTGTACGAGTCGCAGGAGACAAAATTACGTGATATGCCGCCGATTCCGGTGCCGGCCGTCTTTATGTGTGGGGCGAGTGATGCTTGTAATTTGCCGGAGAGTTCGCGTGGTAACGCGAAGGCGTATGCGGCCGGGCTAGAGCGGGTCGAGTTAGCCGGAGTTGGGCATTTTGTGCAGCGGGAGCGGCCGGGGGAGGTGGCGCGGCGCTTACAGCGCTTCGCGGTGAGAGGTGAAAGGTGATTGGTGATTGGTGGAAGAGGGCGGCTCGGGGTGGTGGCGGGTAAGTGGACGGGAGTGGACTTAGTGGACGGAGTGGACGTGGTGGAAGGGCAGAGTAGTGGGTGCCTGGTGGATCCTCCCTTTGTGCCTTTTTGTCTTTGTGTGAGATTTTATTCGCGTCTATTCGTGTCCATTCGCGGTTGGATCTATTCGCGTCCGTTCGCGGTTAGAGTTTGCGGGCGAAATGGTGGGCGGTGATGTCCATTCGGTGAGCTAAGTAGAAGCGGTGGGCTTCGAAACGTTGGACACCGGAGTCGAGGATTAGGAATGAGCAGCCCTGCTCGCGGGCCTGGTCGCAGAGCCATTCCAGTAATTGGCCGGCGTAGCCGGATCGTTTTTGGTCTGCGCGTGTAACCAGGTCGTCTACGTAGAGGAACTTTCCGTAGGTTAAGTTGCGCAGGATCCGGTAGCCGGCAACAGAGCTGACTGTGTCGGCGGCTTCGACATAGGCTAAACGATAGCCGTCTGTCATTTGTTGTTGTACCCGGTTGGTGATTTCCTCTTCGGTTAGGAAGGTGCGTAGTTCGCGTAATACCGGGGCGCAGCGTTTGATGTTGGGAAGGTCGGTGGCGATGTGGATGTTTGTCATGCTGGTGGCGTGTGGAGTGGACTTAGTGGACGGAGTGGACTGAGTAGACGAAGTGGACCGAGTTCGAGTGGTGGTGGCAAGGGTTTGTTTTGGCTTCGCTTCTATTCGCGTCGATTCATGGTCGGTTGTTTGCGGTTGGGTCCATTAGTGGTTGCGATACACGATGAAACCGGTGTGTTTGGCGACTTGATCGTAGAGGCGGCGGGCGGTTCTGTTGGTTTCGTGGGTCTGCCAGTAAACCCGGGTGGAACCGGAGTTTTTGGCTTGTTCGCAAACGCCGTTAATCAGAGCTTTGCCGACTCCTTTGCCGCGCGCTGATTCGTGGGTGAATAGGTCTTGTAGGTAGCAAACCGAAGGGATGTGGATCGCGATACGGTGGGAGGGCGAATGGGCGTCCAGCGGCGTGGCGCACGGTGGGATCGAGGACGACGACGAGTGCGGGGACGATGCGCCTTCGGCTATTGGCGATTCGAGGGGTGTGTGATCGGCTCCAGGCCGCTGGCGATGATGGCTGGGGTGGCGGAGGGGGAAGATAGGAAGGTGATTAGGGATTTGGCGGCGTCGCCGGGAAGGGTGAAAAGTGAAAGATGGGGCACGCGGCGAAACGGCGAAGGGGCGATACGGCGAAGTGGAAGGTGAACGGCTAATCGCGCAGCGCGTTATTTGCGAATGGAGCTGATTGCGGCGACGAAATTGGCTAGGGCGAGGCGGAGCGGACCTGCGAAGGCGGGATCGGAAACGATTTGATTCGAATCAAGGACTTTGCCGAGCAGGGGTATGGTGATAGAGGCTTCATCGATCAAGCGAGCGGACATGGTGGTTAGGACCAACCTTAGTTGGGTGTGGGCTTCGACGGAGCGCGGGGATGTGTGGATGACAGCCACCGGTTTTTCCGGGAACTCTGAGCTGCTAACGAGCCAATCCAGTGCATTTTTTAACGAGCCCGGTAGCCCGCGGGCGTATTCGGGCGTCGAGATTAATAGCCCGTCAGCGGTGCCGATCTCGTGGCGTAAGTTTTGTACGGCGGGT
>JAFAHI010000215.1 GCA_019237325.1 Verrucomicrobiota bacterium
AAGATCGTCGTAGGTTTCCACGTCGACCAAATAGGCGGCAGGCTTGCCGTACTGGGTAATCAGGATAGGCGCTTTTTCATTCTCCAGTTCGGAGAGAATCTCGGTGGCCCTCCGTTTCAGCGTGGTGACTAATTCCGTGCGCACTAAAGTGATACTAAAGTGATACTCCGGTAAAAATCAATCCGGAATTTTCAATCCAGTCCACAGAGGGATCCTCGCGTCATTGGCCGAAGCGACCGGTCTGGTCAACCGCAATACGTTGCGGTGTGTATACCTTCGACGATGCGTTCGTTGTGGAATCCGCTTAACGGGAAACATGCCGGAGGGCTCTATCCGCGTACGACGAACCCCTACCCTTCCGACCGCGAGATACGCACGGCGCTGGCCTTATAGGAGGGTTGCCGGGAATGCTGATCAAAAGCCGGAAATGTGAGCTCATTGACCTTGGGATAATGCATGGGAATAAAAACCTGGCCCGGCTGTACCGTCGGCGTGATAAACGCCCTTGCCGTAATCTTGGCGCGGCGCGACGCAATAGAAACAATAGCGTTTACCCGGATCCCTAAGCGCTGAGCGTCCTCCGGATTAATTTCCACGTAACACTGCTTCGGGTAAAGTTTCCGTAACACGTCTGATTTTTCCGTGCGCGTGTTGGTGTGCCACTGCAAAGACGTTCCCCTCCCGGTTAACAGCAAAAATGGGAAATCGTCGTCCGGTTTTTCCGGCATCTCTCGTGGCAGACTGAAGAGGAAACGCGCCCTGCCGTCCTCGGTGAAAAACTTTCCATCCTCAAAAAGGCGACGCTCCTTTGAAAACGATACTTCTTTTTTATTCTGATCCGGTTGCTCTTCGCTTCGGTTGATGCGTTCAGGGAAAGGCCATTGGACGCCACCTTGTTCATCGAGCATTCGGTAATCCTCAATGCCGGTAATATCACAGGGCTGATTCCGGGAGATATCTTTTAACAGATGAAAAACGGCCTCGGGCGAGGTCCAACGTTTGAATTTATCGCTGCAGCCCCAGTAATGGGCAATTAACTGGAAGATATGAAAGTCTGATAAGGCCTGCCCCGGTGCGCGATGAACCTTCTTTACGAGCCCGATGCGTCGTTCAGAATTGATGAAAGTGCCTTCCTTTTCTCCCCAGCCGGCTGCCGGTAAAACCAGGTCCGCCCGTTGAGCGGTTGCCGTCGTGTGATAGAGGTCTTGCACCACAAGAAAATCGAGCTTCGCGATGATCTCATTGAATTGGCGCTGGTGAATCCAGGAAGCCGATGAGTTGGTCGCGATTATCCAGAGTCCTTTGATCCGGCCCTTATTGATTGCCTGTACAATCTCGTCGTAAGCCATGGCCCGCTGTTGCGGGATAACCGATTCATTAAGACTAAGAATGGATGCAATTTTAGCCCGGTCTTCTTTGCAGGTCGCATCGTGACCGCCGATCAAACTTGTGATATTGGCAAATAAGCGCGAACCCATGGCATTGCATTGGCCGGTAATGGAGTTGGCGCCAGTGCCAGGTCGTCCGATGTTTCCCGTCATCAGGGCGAGATTAATAATGGCCTGCGCGGTGCGCGTTGATTCGTGTCCCTGGTTGACCCCCATCGTCCACCAAAAGGAAACGCGTTCCCCTGACGCAATTGTGTCCGCCAAACGATCAAGCTGTTCGACGCTAATCCCGGTAGCGAGAGTAACGACCTCGGGAGGATACTCTTCCACAAAGCGCGTGAATTCAGGGAACCCGGTCGTATGGGCGAGGACGAAATCGCGATTTACCGCACCACGTTGGATGAGTAAGTTTGCCAATCCGTAAAGCAAAATGAGGTCAGATTTAGGCCGAATCGAATAGTGCTGAGTCGCCGCCATCGCCGTCTCGGTTCTCCGCGGATCGACCACCACAATCTCCGGGTGATGCGGATTGCGCATAACCCGTTGCCACATGATGGGATGGGCGATGCAAGGATTGGAGCCAATGAAAATGAGGACATCCGATTCCTCGAAATCGGCGTAAGTAAACGGCGGCGCATCAAAGCCAAAAGATTGTTTATAAGCGACGTGGGCGGTGGCCATGCATTGGCGCGTATTGCTATCGCAATGAATAAAGCCCATGCCGAACTTGAATAGCGAACCCAGAAAAGCCATCTCCTCTGTCGTTATTTGGCCTGTGCTAAGAAAGGCCACCGATTCAGGCCCATGCCGGGCTTTAATCTCCTTGAAACGCTCGCAAAAAAGAAACAGCGCCCGTTCCCAATCCACCGGTTCCAGTTTCCCTTCGCGATTTCTTAAAAGCGGTGTCGTGGCGCGATCCGGAGCATCCAGAGGAGTTAACGCCTCCCAACCTTTGGGACAGGCCATGCCCAAGTTGACCGGATATTCCGAATCGGGGCTTAGATTGATGGCCTGACCATCTTTCATGTGGATGCTCAAACCACAACCGGTAGAACAAAAGCCGCACACCATGGTTGTCGTCGCGTCAGGAACAAGCCGGACCGGAGTCTGTCCCAGCCCAAACCGTCCTGGTTCACGGACTAGATCTTCCGTCAGTGGTCCAGTCCGGGCGCGAAGGAGGGAACTTGGCGGTAGAGACTGGTTCTCTAGTTTCGGTGGCTCTGGTGCCGCCATCAAATTCCTCCCGGCATGCGCAACGGGATTACCGCTGTAAAAAAGACAAATCGTTCGATGAACTGTGAGGCTAGCAATGCGACGAAAGCCACGGTGGCCCAAGCCGCCGATTGACCCAGGTAATCGAAGCAGTTCGCCAACAGCAGCAGCGCGGCCAGCAGGAACAGGCCGATGCGGACGGGCGCAAACCAGGGCAGAAGCCTGACAACGGTCATCGCGGATTGGTAATTGGGACGGTTACGATTTCGCAGATCGCGGTGATAGCCCGACATCTCCCATAAAAAGAGAGCCGCTTGTATTACCAAGGCCGTGAGGCCCATGGTTCCGGCTAATGAATTCGCACCTAGCCAGGCTCCGAACGTCGCCGTCCCGGCGGTACCTAATAACAACATCGTGCCATAAAACTTTCCGAACACCCGCTGCGGATTCCAAAACTGTCGCCGGGTATCCACATAAATCATGGCGGAGGTAAAAATTGCGACCAATCCGCTTAAGGATGCCGCAACCATTAGTGGCAGCCCGCCAGGCGAAGCCGAAACTAGCCAAGCAACCACGGTCGCGAGGAAGGACAGCCCTGCACAGAGTCCAAAAGCAAGGATCTCCCGGCTCATCCAGGAAGTTCTCAGTCCTAGGAAAAATCGCCAAGCTCCCAGCGGCCGGCCAAGATGAAGCACTGCAGCCGCCAAGCCTAGATTTAGGAGAGTAAAGCCAAAAGCGATTACCGGCAGCTTGATTCGGGAAACGAGTTCGATGTTGAGCAGCTCCATTGCGGTGAGTGCCGTATAGATCCCGACTGCCGCTTGGGTTAACACCAGCATCACCAGCAATGGCCAGTGAGCCGGTTGCAGCGTCAGTGCGTGGGCGTTCGCTGCTTCAGCGTCAGGCGGAATCGTTTTTTTCGAGACGAACCGAGTAGCCGGTTTTGTGTAGCTCGAATCAAAGGCCCCGGGTAACATCCGGCCATTGGCTGTGGCTTGCTGTGAGATTTCTTCCTGATCGATAATGCGGATCCGAATGGCTTCATGTGGACAAGCCTGCACACAGGCTGGAGCTTCCCCGGCGACAAGCCGGTCGTGGCACAGATCGCACTTACGCACGATGCCTAGACGTTCCGAGTACTTCGGTACGTCGTAAGGACATTTCATCGTGCAGTATTGGCAGCCGATACATTGGTCATCGAGATGCCGGACGATGCCGGTCTCGCTCTCCTTTTGATAGGCCATTACCGGGCAGCCTTCCAAGCAACCAGGTTCCAGACAGTGGTGACAGGCCGTGGTCACATTTTGCTGGTAGGCTTGCCCATCAAGTTCGCCAACAATTAAGCCAACATCCCGCCAAGTCTCATTCTCCTCCAAGCCGTTCAACGAGTGGCAAGCACTCACACAGGCTTTGCAACCCGTGCAGCGGTCTAGGTCCACCTCGAAAGAATACTGCTGGCCTTTGCCCGGCTTGGTTAACGGAATGAGATCACGGTAATATTTCGCCTGAAGCGGTAAGTTGGTTTGTTCGTGTTTCTGGGCAAATCGCTCGACCGCGGAAAGGTATTGCTGCTCCGCGATGAGTCGATCGATCAGATCAAATCGAGTTTCCCCAATCATTTCCCTAGTTTTCTGGTCCGTCAGTTGTTGTCCTTGGCTCTTGAGCTCTGTAAGCCGTTGATCGTCATCGTACTCGTCCTCGTCGTCGTCCTCGAAAGGTTGGTAAGGCTCAGCGGTTTGAAATGACGCCAGGTGAACTTCGCGGAGACAGGTACGGCGAACAACGCCAAAACCTTCGAGGACGAGGACGACGACGAGTGCGAGTACGACATATAAGCGCGAGCAATCATCAGGCGGCTGCGGGTTGAGCCGCCGCCTCTTTCATGGTCGTTGACAACAGGGTGTAAGTTTTGATCCAAGCGTTACGAGTAGCGTCAGTGAACGCATCACCAAGTCCGCGTTCCAAGGTCCACAAAAGTGCCGTAGCGACCGTGTCGTAATGGTCATCGGTCACGCTGTATCCTGAGTGTCTCTTCCCAAGCGCACGAACCGCCGCAATAATCTCATCCAGACGATCCAGACCGTTGACTGCTACGGTGATCATTCCCATCAGCTTTCTGCCCTGCTCCGTCATATCCGAGGTGAAGAGGGGTCTCAGCGACGGATCCAGCTCAAATAGCCGGTTATAAAAAAGCTCCGCTGCTGTATCCGAAATGGGCATAACTTTGGCCCAGGAATCACGAACGAGTTGTTTATCGTCTTTTGTCATTGCGTTTTATTGGTTTGTTCGATTGTGAACATCAGAGTCTCTTGCTAGATACAGGCCCCGCTTAACGCGCCCCAGGTCGTACGCCAACGCGCCTTGACGATGAACAAACCGCCTACCGCTGTTGCACAAAGACAGGCGAAAATCAGGAGGCCGGCGGTAAAATTACCGGTCAGCTGTTTAGAGTTACCCAGCATCAGCGCGAGCAAGAAACCGCCGATACCGCCGCCGCAACCAACCAGTCCGGTCATAATGCCGATTTCCCGGCCGAACCGTTGAGGTAACAATTGGAAGACCGATCCGTTGGCCATGCCGAACATGGCCGACGCCTGTGCCAGGCAGAAGAAATTAACTGGCAGCGAACCTGTGAAAAATGCAGCACCGACAAGCGACAAACCGGCTAACGAATAAAAGAAACTCAGTGAGCGGATTCCGCCCAACCGATCGGCCACGGCACCACCGACCGGCCGCAACATGGCTCCCATAGCGGTACAAATGGCAGCCAGATCACCAGCTTCAACGGGACCCAAACCGAATTGCGATGTAAAATATAAGACATAGGACGTCCCCAATCCGACGAAACCGCCAAAGCTGACTGTGTAGTAAAAACAAAACCAATGAGCATCCCGTTCTTTAAACAGCTCAAAGAAATCGATCAGCTTCTTTGGTCTTACCTGCGTGGTCGCGTCGCGTGCGCACACAACATAAATGACAAAAATTAACAGTGCTGGCAGCAGAACGATGCCAAATACGTTGCGCCAACCGTAGACGGCGGCTAGCCGCGGAGCCAAGAGGTTGTCCAACACAACTCCGATGTTGCCGGCTCCGGCTAATCCCATCACGAGACCTTGCATGTTGGGAGGATACCAACGGCCGGCTTGGGGAAGTGCCACTGCGAAACTGGCGCCGGCGAATCCAAGAACTAACCCGAGCAACAAAGTAAAAGCGTAGGAAGGCAGCCCAAAAGACCAGGCAGTTAACAAACCCGCCATCACAACGAGTTGCGCCAAGATCCCTGTCTTCTTGGCTCCGATTCGATCCACGGCAAATCCCAAGACGATTCGCAGAAAAGCGCCGGCCAGGGTCGGTACCGCCACCATGTTGAATTTCTCCACCGGCGTCATGTGCAGGGTAGCGCCGATCTGCGCGCCTAGCGGCCCAAGGAGCGTCCAGGCCATGAAACTGACGTCAAAATAGAGGAAAGCCGAAACGAGGGTGGGTAAGTGCCCGGATGTTTTTAGAGCAGAGAATTTCATTAACCGTGCGGTTTAATTGAGAATGATGCTTTAGTCCTTGAATGCCTCGAGACAGTGTCGGCGTTGTGACGGATCCAGCAGCAATGCTGTGGTTTGCGTCAAACTATTGAGAATCCAGACAGCCCGTTCACGTGAGGCCCGATTGCCGTCACCAGCATGAAACCTTATCAAAGGCCCCTGGGCTGAGTGAGGAAGGACACCCGTCTGAGGGAGGTTCGAAAGACAATTGGCCAATGTCTCTTTCGAGACAGACACAAAAAGGCGTTCATGTAACAAATCGATCAGCTCCGACCGATTCGCGGCCGATTCGCAGTATTGGCATCCGGCAAGAATTGCTTTTCGTAGAGTCGCGTACTCTTCGGCGAAATTGCTGGCCGTTTCCTGGGTACAGATAAGAATTTTTTCCGGATGGTTAGGTGCTAGTGACGCGCTCGTTGCCACAATCCAACCGTCACCGCCTAGCGCTGCTACGGAGTTCCATGGCTCGCCCGCGCAGAAGCCATCGATGTGGCCTTGCCGCATGTGCTCCACCACCAAAGGAGGAGGCAGGATCACGATAGACAGCTCGGTCTCAGGATTAATACCTGCTTTTCGCAGCCATTGATGCAGTAAGAACAGGTGGCTGGAATATTGAGAAACGACGGCAAATCTCGGTTTCCGTGGCGATTCACTCCGGATCATCATCCGAAGGGAATCACCATCGGTAACTCCTTTCTGCCAGAGACGCCGCGAGAGGGTGATGGCATTCCCCTGCAGGTTAATCATCAAATCTGTCTCCACGGACCGCGCGGGAGCGTGGATTCCTAGGAGGATTGAAAAGAGCAGTCCGCCTGGAGCATGGGCAGCATCCAACTCACCGTAAACGATCTTATCCCGAATAGAGCCCCAGCCGAGCTCCTGTTCTAGATTGACGCAGAGGCCGGCTCGCTCGAAGTAGCCAAGAGCGTCCGCCGCGATTAGCGGCGCTGCATCCATCAGAGGGACATATCCTATCCGAACCGTTGCTGGACGGCGGCCAGAAGCGCGTTCCCGCCCTGGTTGTTTCCCGATCTTACCCTGTATGACCACCGACATTCGGTCCTGGCATAAGCAGCGACGATGCCAAGTCCTGCATTCGGTGACATGAATTCCATGATTGTTTTCGATGCAAATGATGAATATCGTTCATACATGCTGGAAAACATCGATTTAAAGCTCCTCCGCATGTTTTCCATTGTGGCTCGAGTCGGCAGTTTTACCCGGTCGGCAATGCTAATAGATGTCACCCAATCGGCGGTAAGCCATGGAATCAAGCGACTTGAGAGCCAACTCGGGTGTTCTCTTTTTTATAAAAAGGGAAAATCGATACATTTGACTCCCGAAGGCCGCTTCTTTCTAGGTCACGTCCAGCGACTCTTGGATCTGTACGATCGCACCATCGAATCCGTCGGAAAACGGTTCCAGGAGGGGAGGCGCAACTTAAATGTTACTTTTGCCGGCTCCGTGGCCTATTTCATCCTCGCGCCGGTGTTGAGGGAATTTCGAGAATCTTATCCCGATGTATCCGTCATCGTTCGCCTGGAAGATGCTCCGCTAGCCCTGAAGGCGGTGGAAGAAGGCAATACCGATTTGGCGATTGTGGTTGAAGATCGCTTACCCAAGTCATTGAAAGCGCATGAGCTTTTTCAGGATCGGCTTCAATTCATCGTATCTCCACGCCATTCCTGGGCTGAGAGACAACGGATTATCGCGCGCGATATCTCAGCTGAACATTTCCTGCTTTACGGGCGCAACACTGTCACCTTTCGTCAGATTGAAGACTTCCTCTTGAAAATGGGGGTGAAACTGAGCTCGTACGTTGAGATTCCCAGCTTCGAAATCATGAAGCAACTGGCCCAGTTAGGATTAGGAGTTGCCATCATGGCGCCCTGGGTGGCCGCGCGCGAATTGCAGGAGGGATCACTCGTGGCCAGACCATTGCCCAAGGTTCTCATCCAGCGCAGTTGGTCGGTCGTACATCAGGCTGGGCGCGAATTGACCCAGGCTGAACAGACGTTTCTTGGCCTCTGCCGTTTGGCGGCCAAAACTAAAATCCCTTCGACGTAGCCCGGATTTCCCATAGAAGTTGAATCTAACGAACTTTCGAGCGCTCGGCCCCGTGGCCAGCGGATGAGAAATCCGGGCTATGCCAGCAGAATGTGCCGTATCTGCCGGACACTCTGCCCACCACGGCCGAAACTGAGAGTTGTGCTTTCTGCTGTGAGAAATGGAGGCTTGGGAAGGATTGTTCGCCGTCCGTCCGCTCAGGTGCTGGAATCGCAGTAGCTGCGGTATCTCGACGTGTAAGAAACATGAGGACGCAGTACGTATGCGGTTTCTCAGGCTTTCGAGCTAACATTGTTCATCTTGGCTGGCTCCGGCTTTTCTGATACACCTCGTGAAAATCGACGTTTTAATGCAGAGCAAATCGCCTCTTCAGGAGGTGCCCTCAGTACTTGCAACCACGCCCATGGCGAAAGCGCCATCCCTCAGGGAAGGGCTGTTTATCGCCTCCGGCTGCCTACTGATTTTTTCTTGGTCTCCGAGTGGAATGATGGCGCAAGGACTTGAGTCGAAGCCCAGCCCAACCGCCGCGGACGCCAGCTCGTCGCCGTCTGTAGCCATTTCCCAGGACGGCCCAAAACCGGTTTCCACCGCCACACCGGCTGAACCTCCGTCTCAAAAAGTTATTCAGGATATTAATGCCTTGCTTAATAAGAGCTCTTCTGAGGCTAAGAGCTGTTGCGATGCTAAGAGCTCTTCTGAGGCTAAGAGCCCTTCCGAGGCTAAGAGCTCTTCCGAGGGAAAGAGCCCTTCCGAGGCGACAACCTTCGACGAGGCCTTTCGCTCGGCGTGGGACGCGGCAAACGAGCAAAGATATAACGACGCCCTAACCGAGTATACCCAAGCCATCCGGCTTAAACCAGACGACCCCGTTCTTTATAACAATCGTGGTATCGTTTATTTAAACCTCCGGCGATACACGCCGGCGTTAGAGGATTTCACGGAGGCCATCCGGCTTAAACCGGATTTTGCCGAAGCCTTTAACGGCCGGGGCAATGCGTATAGCGATCTGGGCCAGCATGAACTCGCGATCGCCGACTACACCGAAGCGGTGCGCCTAAAAGCGGATTTCGTTCAGGCCTACTATAACCGGGCATGGAATTATGGTGCTCTTAAGAAGTACGACGACGATATCGCTGACTGCACGACTGTCATTCTCCTCAAGGTAGACTTCGCCAACGCGTATTTCGAACGTGGGAACGCGAGTTATGCCCTGCGACATTTCAATGAAGCGATCGCAGACTACAACCAGGCGATCCTCTTCGGCCCGAGCGCTGAAGCTTATAACAACCGGGGCAATGCTTATCGAGCATTGAAACAGTACAACTTTGCGGTCACAGACTACACGGAAGCGATTCGCCTAAAGCCAGATTTTGCGGAGGCTTATGCGAATCGAGGGTTCATTCATAACGCCAGCAATCAGCCCGAGGAAGCCGTAAAGGATTACGACAATGCCATCCAGCTCAAGCCGGATTTCGCAGAAGGTTACGACGCACGGGGAACTGCCTACGTCTCACTTGGCCAATATGAGAACGCGGTGGCCGATTTTACGGAGGCCATTCGGCTCGCACCGAATTTTGTTAAAAGCTACTTCGATCGGGCAGTCGCTTACGATGCCCAAAAGCGCCACGATGAAGCCTTGGCCGACTATCGTGAAGTCAGCCGGCTTGCGCCTGACTCCGCCGAAGCCAACTACAACCAGGGCTTAGATTACATCGCTCTGCTGCAGTTTGATAAAGCTGCCGCCAGCTTCAGCGAAGCGATCCGGCTCAAACCTGACTTTGCTTTGGCCTACTACAATCGAGGAGTGGCCTATAACGCGATCAACCTATATGACCGGGCGATCGGCAGTTACAGTGAAGCGATTCGGCTTAAGCCGGATCTGGCCGAAGCTTATTGTGACCGGGGACTAGCCTATAAGATGTTACAGCAGTACGACAAAGCTATTTCCAGCTGCAGCGAGGCTATCAAGTTGAAGCCGGATTATGTGGAAGCGATTTACAATCGTGCGTGTGCGAATGGCGCTCTCAAACACTACGACAAAAGCATAGCCGACTATACCGAGGTCATCCGGTTGAGAGCGGATTTTACCGACGCTTACAACGGCCGCGGACAAGTCTACAATGCGATGAAGCAATACGGTAAAGCCATCGCGGATTTGAGTGAGGCGATCCAGTTGAAATCAGATCTTGCCGAGGCTTACTACAATCGGGCAGTGGCTTACGAGGCGCTTGGACAGGACGACAAAGCCTCCAACGATTACATCGCCGTTATTCGTCTGAAGAAGAGTGACCAGGTACCGAAAGCGGCGCCTTAGTCTCGCAGGCACGGGATTGAAAAACGTGAGCCTGTTCTAGGCGGCTGATTCAATGGTAAGCGGACCACAGCTCCATAGGAGCGGAATCTTTATAGCTACGGCAACCTAATACGCGATCAGCTCCGTAGGAGCGACATCGAAAAGCGTTTTCTCACAGCTGACCCGCGCTCCAAGATCAGATGCCGCTCCTACGGAGCTACGCCTTCTTTTTTGCGCGGCGAGCTATAAAGATGCCGCTCCTACGGAGCTAGTTTGCGGGCTCAAGTCCAACGCCGGCGGGTGCCTCGACATGGCAGCAATCCGCCGCGGGTCACCCTTAATTATTGGCTTGTTTTGGTTTTCCCGAAGGCGACGGGCTTGCTGAGGGGAAAAGGTCCGCATGCGCCTGGCGACGCAGGTGATCAACAAACCATCGCTGAACCAGAGAGACAGAGGCGGACGGGCTTGCGCTGGGCGATACCGCTGCAACCACCGGATTCGACTTTTTCCCGGGCTTGACGGCCACCGATTTTTTCGGTTGCACTGTTTTGTTGCCTTGGGCTGTAGTCACTGTAGTCACAGCGGTTTCTGGTTTTATCCCGCCGGTGAGCGCCTGTTGGGCCTCGCTGCGAAGCTGGACGATGTCACTCGCACTGGGCTGTAGACGAAGGGCCTCTGAATAGTCTGCAACTGCTTTCTCGAATTCTTCCAAGCTGTAATAAGCTTGTCCCCGGCTGCTGTACGCGTTGGCGTCGGAGGGCTGTAACCGTATCGCTTCCGTGAAATAAGCAACCGATCGGTCACATTCCTTGAGACGGTCGTAGTCGGTACCTCGGTTAACATAAGCCTGGACATAGTCCGCTTGGATGCGGATCGCATCCGAGTAGTCGGCTACGGCTTTGGCGTAGCGCTTCAAATTGTCGTAGGCCAGCGCGCGATTAAAGTAGGCGTCGGCGTAGTTAGGGTTGATCTCGATCGCGGCCGTGAAGTCGAGTGCCGCCTTATCGTATTGCTTCGATCCGCTGTACATGATGCCGCGCTTAAGGTATGCCTCGGCGTAATCGAACTTCAGCTTGAGAGCCTCGTTATAGTCAGCCATGGCTTGACCCGATTGCCCTAGATCTGCCTCTGCGTTACCTCGACTGAAATAAGCTTCGGCATAATCGGGTTTAATCCGGATGGCGTCCGAGAAATCAGCGATCGCTTTATCGTCTTGCTTCTCTTCCAGATAAGCAACGCCGCGATTGACGAACGCTTCAACGCCATCCGCCTTGCGTCGAATTGCTTCCGTACAGTCGGCGATGGCTTTGTCATTTTGCTTCAAACTCACGTAAGCCGTGCTGCGGTTGACGTAAGCAGCGACATAATCCGGTCTGAGCCGGATCGCTTCCGTCTGATCGGCCACCGCTTTACCGTATTGCTTCAGATCGTTGTAAGCGATGCCTCGGTTAAGATAGGCCTCGGCAAACTCCGGTTTGCGCTTAATCGCCTCGGTATAATCGGCCACGGCGTTGTCGTATTGCCCTAAATTAAGGTGCGCGATACCGCGGCCAACATAGATCTCGGGAGAATCCGACTTGATCCCGAGGGCCTCGGTATAATCAGTGATCGCCTCGTTGAATTCTCGAAGATCCGCATGAGCGTCAGCCCGGCCCACGTCAGCGGCCACAAGATCCGGCTTGATGCGCAGCGCCTCAGTGTAATCAGAAATGGCCTTATCAAATTGGCGTTGATCGGCGAAAGCGTTGCCTCGGTAATAGTAGGCTTCCGCCAGATCCGGTTTGATCTGAATGGCCTGCGAACAATCGGCCACCGCTTTCTCGTACTGTTCTAGGCTATCGAAAGCGATCGCTCGATTCACGTAGGCTTCCGCGTAATTGGGTCTTAGCTTGATGGCGTCGTTGAAGTCAACGATCGCTTTGTCGTACTGTTCCAGGCTCGCATACGCGTTCCCTCGACTCAGTTTTGCGTTCGCATCTTCGGGCTGGAGCCGAATCGCTTCGCTGTAGTTAGTAATGGCTTTTTCGAATTGACCTAAGCTCGCGTAGGCATCGCCTTGGCCCACATAAGCGCCGGCGTAGTCAGGCTGAAGTCGAATCGCTTTGGTGTGGTCGGCAATCGCCTTATCGTATTGTTTCAGGTCTGAATAAGCGTCTCCTCGGTCGACGTACGCTTCCGCTAGATCCGGGTTGAGCTTTAGGGCTTCACTATAATCGGCGATGGCTTTGTCGTATTGGTTCAGGTGCATGTACGACACCCCGCGGTTGACATACCCTTCCGCATAATCCTGTTTGAGCCGGAGCGCCTCGGTATAGTCAGTGATCGCGCTATCGTATTTACCTGAGTTCGCGTAAGCGTTACCCCGATTAACGAAAGCTTCGGCATAGTCCGGCTTTAGTCGCAGGGCCGCGGTGTAGTCGGTAATGGCGTTGTCGATCCGCTTCAGATCGGCCAGGGCAATACCTCGGTTAAGGTACGCCTGGGGCGAATCAGGCTGGAGCCGGATCGTATCGGTGTAGTCTGCGATCGCTTTGTCGTATTGCCTCAAATCGGCGTACGCGATTCCTCGATTCATGTACGCTTGGGCGAAATTAGGCTCCAGGCGGATGGTGTCGGTGTAGTCCGCGATGGCTTTCTCGAATTGCTCTGTCTTGGAGTAGGCGTTGCCGCGTCCGGCGTAAGCGTCCGCGAATTCGGGCCGGAGCCGGATCGTTTCCGAATAATCGGCGATGGCCTTATCGAATTGCCCTAGGTTCGCATAGGCATTGCCCCGGCCGGCATCCGCCGGTGCATAGTCCGGCTCGAGGCGTTTCGCTTCGGAATAGTCCGCGATGGCTTTGTCGTATTGATTCAAATCTGCAAACGCGTCACCGCGGCTCACATATATTTCAGCCGAGTCGGGGTTTAGACGGATGGCCTCTGTATAGTCGACAATGGCTTTGTCATATTGCCTCAAAGCAGCAAACGAACTCCCGCGGCCGGCATGGGCTAGGGCGGAGTCCGGTTTACTCTTGATGGCTTGGTCGAAATCAGCCGTCGCTTTGTCGTACTGCTTCAGATCGACGTAGGCGCTGCCCCGGTACACCAACGCTTCCGTAAGCTCTGGCTTGCGTTGAAGCGCTTCGGAAAAGTCGGCAATCGCTTTGTCGTACTGTTTTAAGGCGACGTACGCATTACCCCGGTTCACATATGCGTCGATAAAATTCGGCCGGTTTCGGATGGCCTCGCTGTAGTCTGCGATGGCTTTGGGATATTGGCTCAAAGCATCGTAGGCTTGCCCTCTTCCGGCATAGGCGTCGACGTTACCGGGTTTTCTTTGCAGGGCTTCGGAATAGTCAGCAATGGCTTTGTCGTACTGTTTTAAATTGGCGTAGGCGCTGCCCCGGCTCGCAAAGGTATCCGCGTCCTCAGGGCGAAGACGAAGCGCCTCGGTATAATCGGCGATAGCGTTGTCGTATCGCTCCGTCTTAGCATAGGCGTTGCCTCGGCCTGCGTAAGCGTTGGCGTTACCGGGTTGGAGCACAAGTGCCTGCCCAAAATCAGCGATAGCGTTGTCGAATTGTTTCAAACTCCTGTACGCGTTGCCTCGGTTAGAGAAAGCTTCGGCATAGTCGGGTTTGAGGCGAATCGCTTCGTTAAAGTCCGCTATGGCTGTATCTTCTTGATTGAGCCGGTCCCGGGCGACGCCGCGATTGGCGTAAGCTTCCGCGTAATCCGGTTCAATCCTGATGGCCTCCGAATAATCAGCGACGGCTTTATCGTATTGTCTCAGGTTGTTGTAAGCGATACCGCGATTGAGGTAAGCTTCCGGGTCATCAGGCTGAAGCCGGATGGCTTCGTTGAAGTCGCTGATCGCCTTGTTAGAATCATCTAGGCTGTTAGCGGCGATGCCTCGCCCGACATAGGCGCGGGCGGAATCGGGCTGGAGGTGGATCGCAGCGTTAAAGTCGGCAGCCCCTTTTTCGTAATCTTTGAGTCCGTTGTTGGCAAACCCGCGGTCGACGTAGGCCTCGGCGGAATCAGGTTTCCGCCGGATCGCTTCTGTATAGTCGGTGATCGCTTTCTCGTACTGCTTCAATTGGACGTTGGCATTGCCTCGGCCCACGTAGGCTTCGTCAAAATCGGGTCTGATCTGGATCGCCTTAGTTTGGTCGGCGATGGCCTTGTCGTATTGCGTTTGGCGGAGGTAGGCGTTGCCTCTGCGGACGTAAGCTTCGGCATAGTCTGGCTTGAGCCTGATTGCCTCGGTAAAATCGGCGATAGCCTTATCATATTGCTTTAGGCGGTAGTAGGCATAGCCGCGGCCGCCAAAAGCGTCGGCGTCTTCCGGCGCGATCCCGGGTTCGCTGGGGCCGGTGGTGACGGCCAGCCGTTTTCTAATCCCTATTGCTTCTGTGAAATCGGTGACGGCCTTATCATACTGCTTCAGGTTGGTGTAAGAATTACCACGTTCGACGTAGGCGTCCATGTCATCAGCCTTAAGCCGGATTGCCGCGCTAAAATCAGCGATCGCTTTGTCGAATTGCTCCAAAGAATAGTAGAGGTAGCCGCGGCTTCGGTAAGCGTCGCTATTGTCCGGTTTGAGTCGAATGACTTCAGTAAGCGAAGCGAGCGCCTTGTCGTACTGCTTCATTTGGTCGTAGGCCCTATCACGATTTGTATAGGCTTCCGCGTAACCGGGTTTAAGGCGGATGGCCTCGGTGTAGTCAGCGACCGCGTTACTGTATTGTTTAAGGCCGTCGTAAGCCTTACCGCGACCCAAGAACGCTTCTGCAGAAGTCGGCTTGAGGCGGATAACGCTGGTGTAGTCTGCCAGGGCGGCGGCGTAGTCGCTGTGTTCGAGCTCGGACCGGGCTCGATCGAACAGGGATTGCGCTAACTGTTCCGGGCTAGCGGGCGTCGGAGAAGCGCTGGTCGCCAATCGAGCCGGTGATGGGCTAGCCGTCAATTCGGCCACTGTGCTCACGGATGGCGCGGGTTTGGAGGCTGGCGGGTCAGCTGCGGTTGCGGCCGCGATCGTCGCGGTATGACCATAAATGAGCGTTGCCGCGACGATTGCGATCGCGAGTTTGATCCACGTAGTTTGTGTAAAGACCATGGCGCGTGATGAATCCGGTTCTGGGTGGTAATGCCTTGCGTCCCAAATAATGCGGGGGGATTCTAGCAACGACGGAAAGTCCGACACAACGCAATAAAATGCGGCAATTCTGATAGTTATATTAAATAGAGTGGGGAGGGAGCGATAAGCTGTGGGTTGACGCGTCATCATACACAAGTCTCCGAACGGGAGGAGCTTGCTTAAGCAGGATCGAACCGGTCTTTTTGGTGGGGCGAAGCTCCTGAACTACCTTAAGTGCTTCGAGGAGTAGAGGTCTTAAAGCTAGACATCGTGAAGCTAGGCCGGAAAACGCGCCGAGCCGTGGTGCAACGTGTGACTACGGCTCGGCGCGATCTTAGGCCTAGCAGTACGGATTGGCGAGAAGGACCGGTCGCTCCGTTGAAATCGCCAGGACGTATGGGAGCCTCGCCCCACCAAAAAAGAGGTCCCTAATCCCTTACGGCTTTAGCTCCTGGTTGGTCTGCGCGTCGAGCAAGACGAACTTCTCGTGATGGAACGTCGGATCGGTGCGGAAGGTTAGACGACCGGAATACTTTCGCTCGATGTCCACCAAAAGTTCTTCGTCCTCGGTCTTGAGGCGGTTCAGGACTTCAGGATTAACGATAACGCGAACATCGTGGATATCTGGTTTTTTGCGAAGAACCGCGTGCAAGGTACGCTGAATCTCGACACTCATCGTCATCGGGCTCTTCACCACGGCGCGGCCATTGCAATAGGGGCACACGACAAACATCGAGCCAGTGAGACTTTCTTGCGCTCGTTGACGGGTCATCTCCATTAGACCGAGGGGAGAAATGGGTAGCACGTGGGTCTTGGCTTTATCCCGTTTCAACCGCTCTTTCATCCGGTTGTAGACCATTTGCTGATCCTTCCGGTTCTTCATATCGATGAAGTCGCCGATAATTAAGCCGCCGATATTCCGGAGCCTCAATTGGCGGGAGATTTCATCCGCAGCCTCGAGATTCGTTTGCAGGATGGTGCGTTCGACGTCTTTGGTGCCTTTATTGCGTCCGGTATTAACGTCGATGGCGATCATCGCTTCAGTCTCATCGATGACGATGTAGCCACCACATTTAAGCCACACTTGCCGATGGAAGGCGTCGTCGATTTGTTTTTGTACCCCGAACCGCTCGAAAATTGGGTTGGAATCGTTGTAATAAAGGACGCGCCGTTTTGAACGGCTCGAAATCTGGCCGACCAGGTCTTGCATCCGCTGCACGGCGATTTCGTCATCGCAATAAACCGCATCAATTTCGTCGGTGAGAAAGTCCCGGACGGTCCGATCGATCAAGTCTGGCTCCTGGAAGAGGACCGCCGGCGCCGGCCTTGATTTGAAGGTGGCCTCGATTTGGCGCCATTGCTCCAGGAGGAGGCTCAGGTCGCGCACAAAATAACGGGCGCGCTGTCCTTCTCCGATGGTCCGGATAATTACGCCCATGCCCTCGGGAATATCCAGTTTCTGCAGGATCTGCCTCAGGCGTTCTCGCTCTTTGGGATCCTCGATCTTTCGTGAGATACCGCTCTGATCATTGTGCGGCATCAACACCAAGTAGCGGCCGGCTAAGCTGATATTGGTCGTAATTCTAGGCCCCTTGTTGCTGATAGGGCCTTTAGTTACCTGAACCATCACGTCGGACCCGACCGGATAAATGTCGGGTACATCCTTGGCCGTGATTTTCTTTCGGTGTTTGCGGTCGCTGGCCCGGTTGACCTCCTCTACGCCGCTATCCAGGCCGGGCAGCGCATCCCAAAAATGGAGGAAGGCGTTCTTCTCGAAGCCGATATCGACGAACATGGCCTTCAGACC
>JAFAHI010000276.1 GCA_019237325.1 Verrucomicrobiota bacterium
GAATCGGCTCCTAGACCACCTGTCAGGGCCATTGAGCGCATACGCCCACGGTTTCCCTTTTTTCATCGGAATCGAGTCGTTTTGTCAATCCAGAACCACCATTTTGTGGCTTGAAATCGCTTTTTTCTCACGGATTGACCGGCCAAATCGTCTCCAGAGGCTGAACCTGCGTTCTTCTGGGCGTAGACGCTCCTTTGCCATCATTGTTTCCGAGCGCCGCAATTTAACTATACTAACCAGTCTAGGATTTATGGCCGCCCAATCTGACATCGATAATCCTATAGGTGCGCATGCGCGTCTATATAGGGAGAATGCGGATCGCGCTCCGGTAGCGGTCCCGAGGCCGCGGGATCCGAGAGACCTAATGACGTGCCCGACCTGACTGTTGTCTCGAAGCGACAGGTGCGCCAAATCTCAACGCGCAGTCGCCATCGGAGCGTTGATGGCGACTGCGTTTTGAGGCCTAGACACACACGCGGCTTTGATACGATGGTGGATTTAAAACATACCGTTAGGCCTAATGGATCCCGCGGCCGGAGCGCTACCAGGACTCGTCGCTCCTCTTAAATTGAGGCGCATGTGTAGGCGCCGGGAAATCGCGCCCAGGATAGTAGCGACTAACTAAATTTAAGCTTAACCGCACTATGGTCGAGAAAGAGGTATTCACTAGTTGGCAGCGTTTTCTTCCCAAGCAGCCCAAACTTGCGCCGTCCGTCTTCGTGGCTCGAACCGCGGATGTAATCGGCGCAGTCTCTGTCGACGAGCATTCCAGCATCTGGTTTCAGGCCGTCGTTCGGGCTGACATCAACGAAATCGTGATTGGCCGGCGCACCAATATTCAGGACGGTTGCATCCTCCATGTGGCCGACGATTACCCGGTGCGGATCGGCGACGATGTTACCTGCGGACATCGAGCCGTGATTCACGCCTGCCACATCGGCGATCGAGTGTTAGTCGGCATGGGTGCAATCATCCTCGACGGCGCGGAGATTGGTTCCGACTCAATTATTGGAGCCCACACATTAGTCACCAAGGGTAGCAAGGTCCCGCCCGGCTCGTTAATACTGGGTTCTCCGGGTAAAGTAATCCGATCTCTGAGAGCGGAAGAAATCGCTGCATTGCCCAGGATGGCCGCGAAATACGTCT
Source organism: Verrucomicrobiota bacterium (assembly GCA_019237325.1). Taxonomy (GTDB): domain Bacteria; phylum Verrucomicrobiota; class Verrucomicrobiia; order Chthoniobacterales; family JAFAMB01; genus JAFAVN01. The sequence continues at coordinate 1,147 of JAFAHI010000276.1, forward strand.
CCGTTGCGGCAGCGTACCGAAGCTCACCTAGCGTCACAGATAAAAAGTGACCAATTTGGGGTGCCAGTTTGCAGTTGTCAACCACCCAGACCATAAGGGGAGCCGCATTCTGCGTGCCTTTACGCAGGACGATCTTCAGCGTGCGAGCCGTCTCGCCTCCAAATCGCGTTGTTAGCTGCGGCTCCCTTGAGCGTGTGGCGGGCCCATGGACGAGCAACCTCCAATGACGTGGCACGGTTTCCCGGGCGTCGCGGTTGTGGCACACGCCGCTCCCCTGTTGCGCGATCTCAGGTCAGGCACGCGCCACAAACCAGCACGCCCAATGCAACGCCCCTCCGCCGGGGGTTCTGGTCCAGTGCATCGGTCATTTGTTATCTGTCATTGCAAACGAGCATCGAGCGAGCTTCGCTCGATGGTTTTGAGCCGGTGGAGACCGGCGCCGAGCCGAGGGACACAATCAATGAGCGCCCGCGTGTAGGTATGCTTAGGACTTTCCAGAACGGCTCCACATTCACCAAATTCTAATAGCTTGCCCCGATACATAACCGCCACCTTATCGGCTAAGCCTCGAATGATGCCGAAATTGTGGGTAATTAGAATGATCGACATTGCGAACCGCTCCTTAAGTGATCGAAACAGATCTAAGATCTGCTTTTGTACGGTGACATCGAGAGACGTTGTTGGTTCATCCGCCACTAGGATTTTCGGACGCGTACAGAGCGCCATTGCAATCATCACTCTCTGCTGCATACCGCCGCTGAGTTGGAAGGGGTAGTCTCGAATGCGTTTCCTCGGCTCAAGAATTCCCACCTGGTCCAGCCAGTAGATCGCTTCTTCGCGTATATTTTTTACATCCGGCCGGTGTCGCCGCAACGTCTCGCTCAGCTGCTCGTCGATGGAGAAAACCGGATTTAGACTCGTCGCGGGATCCTGGAAAATATAAGCGATTTGCCGTCCTCTAACTCTACGAAGACCGCCCACGGATTTACTTAGCAGCGAATTCCCATCAAGTAACACATCTCCACCTGCGATGCGCGCTGGTGGCTCAGGCAGCAGCCGAGTCAAAGCCAAGGCCGTTACACTCTTTCCACTGCCACTCTCTCCAACGACCGCAAGGGTCTCACCATCGCCAACCGCGAAGGAAACCGAGTCGACCGCGGTAAATTCTTCGCTCTCGCTGATGAACTTGACTGTTAGATCGCGCACCTCAAGCATGGGTCGAATAAATTCACCATAAAGAGTTAGAGGTCACTGCCAAATAATTCGAGAAATAGCCGCTCACGCTGGCCGCGTTAGAAAAACAGCTCCGTAGGAGCGACAGCTCCGTAGGAGCGAAATCTTTATAGCTTGCGGCATGCAAAAAGACAGAACAGCTCCGTAGGAGCGACATATAATACGGAAACGACCTTCTCAGTCGCTCCTAACGGAGCTGGCCGCATTGCGGGTCGCCGTTGCTATAAAGATTTCGCTCCTACGGAGCTAGACTATAGTCGCGATTCGTGTGTTTCTCCGCTCCGGCAGTTACACCGGGGCGCTAGAAAACAGCTCTGTTAGGAGCGACATATTTATAGCTTTGTGTCCTTTCTGTCTTTGTGGTGAAGTTTTTCTTGTGAAATCACTATTCAGCGGGCTTTTGCTGGCGTTTTTCCTTACCGGAGCGGCTGGAGCCGCTGAAAACGAGCTGATCATCGGCATGGAGATGCAGTTTCCGCCATTCGAAATGCTCGACACGAACGGCCAGCCGGCGGGGGTCAGCGTGGATATGATGCGCGCGATGGGAGAGTACCTTCACCGCCCGATCCGGTTCGAAAACATCCCTTTTGATGGCCTCATCCCCTCTTTAAAAACGGGAAAAGTTGACATAGCGATCTCATCGATGACCAAAACGGCGGACCGAGCCAAGTCCATCGATTTTAGTGACGCTTATCTTACAATGGGTCTGTCAATCTTAGCGAATAAGAATAGCCCGATCCAATCGATCGACGATGTGGACAAACCCAACGTCACCGTCGCGGTGAAGAAGGCTACCACGGGCCATATTTACGCGATCCAACATTTTCACAACGCGAAGATTAATACCTTTAGTGACGCACCGACCTGCGCAACCGAGGTCGCGCAGGGAAAAGCCGACTGTATGATCTACGACCAGATCTCCATCTACCAGCTCTGGAAAAGCCATCAGGATACGACGAAAGCAATCCTTAAACCTTTTCAAAGCGAAGAGTGGGCTATTGGGATCCGCAAAGGAAACGATGAGCTGCGCCAACAGGTCAATGCCTTCCTCAAGCACTTTAAGGAGACCGGCGGCTTCAACGAGCTCGGTAACAAATATTTCGGAGAGAATAAGAAGCTGTTTGAGCAGCTGGGGATTCCCTTCTATTTCTGAGCTCGCCTGAGGCTCGCTCAGAATAACAAATAACAGATGACAAATGACAAATTGAGCGTGCTCCCAACCCAGTGTCTGGAGGGGAGCCGCTTTTGATCGACGCCAGGCCGCTGGCATGATCACGCGAAAAGCCATGGCATTACTGAGGGTCATTTAACAGGCGGCTCCGGAAACGTCTCCGCGCGTGAATACGTGGAGGGTCTTCGATCATTCGGATAAAAACGAACAAGCTACGAGTCATGGCGACACCAGGAGCCGTTCGCGGGAGCCGCCTGCCAACGCACGGTCACTACTGGCAAACACATTGTTTGAAACAGACGTGTTCAACTCAGGACGGGCGAAAGCGGCTCCCCTCCAGGCGTGCTCGGTGAGAATCACGCCCTATTTGTCATTTGTCATTTGTAATCTGTCATTCGCCTTTTGCTCCGGGTGTGTCGCGGCGGAGTTGGTGGCTGCAAAACATCCGAAAAAGATGACGATGACCCCGGAGACGTAGATCCAGAACAATAGCGCTATGATGGAGCCGAATGTG
>JAFAHI010000618.1 GCA_019237325.1 Verrucomicrobiota bacterium
CGCATCTCTTCGCGGCATCCACATCCGAACAAAATCGGCAGCAGCAACAGGAGACGAAGCCGATTCCCTTTCATTTGCCATGCACCTCGGTAACTGCTTTGGCTTGCAGTTCGACGAAAAGCCGTCGCACGTTTGGCTCATCGAAACAGGGATCGACCGCCTCGATCCAGAGGACAAATTTATCCGTGCTGACTCCTTCAAAGCCAGGAACGCTGAAGAGCGGATGATGGAGGCGAGGCAGACGGCATAAAATCAGAAAACCGGCCAGTCCGGATAAGGCGGAGAAGAGGACGGTTAATTCGAAAGTAATCGGGATGTAAAGAGGCCAGCTATTTAAAGGGCGTCCGCCAACGTCGAGAGGATAGTAATATCCCATGGCGTACCATTCCATGCCGTACGCCGTCACTGCGCCAACAATGCCCCCAATCAGCATGATCAGCGGCGCGGGTGAATGCTTATGCCCAATGATTTCAGGCAGCTCCTCGATGGGATACGGGGTAAAGGCATCGATTCGACGAAAGCCTTTGTCGAAGACCGTTCTGGCTGCGTGCAGCAGTTGCTCTGCCGAATCGAATTCGGCAGTCAGTCCATACAAATGCGATCGGGTCGAGCTCACGCCGCTTCCTCCTCTCGCTCCGCAACGATCTCCTTAATTTCCGACATAGGAATCATCGGCAAGAATCGAACAAATAGGAAGACCAGCGATACAAATAGACCAACCGAGCCAAACAGAATCAGCCAGTCCCAGCCGGTCGGAGCATAGATACCCCAACTCGAAGTCAGGAAGTCACGATGCAAACTCACGATAATGATTACGAACCGCTCCAGCCACATCCCCACATTGACGCTCAGCGCGACACAGAACAGAGATACCGGGTTACTTCGGATCCTGCGAAACCAGAGTGCCTGTGGAATGACGATATTAACTAGAAGTAACAGCCAATAAGTCCAACCATACGGACCAATGGCCCGATTGATCACCAGGTACTGCTCGTAAATATCACCGCTGTACCAGCCGGTGAACGTCTCCATGATATAGCCATATCCGACCATTAAACCTGTGGCGAACATGACACCGGCCATGCAATTCAGATGACGCTCCGTTATCACGGATTCCAATCGGTAGACATACCGAAGCGGAATCATAATGTTAAGAACCATGGCGAAACCTGAATAGATGGCGCCGGCGACAAAGAATGGCGGAAAGATGGTGGTATGCCATCCCGGTATATTGGCGACCGCAAAATCGGTGCTGACTACGCTATGCACCGAGAGCACGAGCGGCGTGGAAAGCCCAGCCAGGATCAAGTAGACCGTTTGAAAGTGTTTCCAGTGAATAGCCGAACCCCGCCAGCCCAACGAAATAATTCCGAATCCGACCTTTGAAAGCCGGGTTCTCGCCCGGTCCCGCATCGTTGCTAAATCCGGTATCAGACCGATATACCAAAAAATCAGCGAGACGGTAAAATAAGTGCAAACAGCGAAAACGTCCCACACCAGGGGACTGCGGAATTGCGGCCATAACCCCATTGTATTGGGATAAGGTAAAATCCAGAAAAAGGTCCAAGGCCGACCCAAATGCAGGAGCGGAAACAATCCCGCGCACGCGACTGCGAAGAGCGTCATCGCCTCGGCGAGACGGTTAATTGAGTTTCGCCATTTCTGCAGAAGCAGCAGCAATATCGCAGAAATGAAGGTGCCGGCGTGCCCGATACCGATCCACCAAACGAAATTAACAATGGCAAAACCCCAAGCGACCGGAATGTCGATGCCCCAGATACCGACACCGATGGCAAACAGGATGGTGATTCCGTACAGCAATCCCATTAATAAGGCGAAAGCGATTGCGAAACTCACCCACCAGAACGGCGGATGTTTCCGTTCCAGTACAATGCTGCTGATTTTAGCACTGGCCGATTCCAGGGTCTCGTCCGGGCTAACCAGCACGTGAGACGAATTGGACGATTCGACGACCTTGTCTTCGACTAGTTTTGGGGATGACATAGTGAAATGAAGTGGGGTCCTAGCGGCCGGCGATCATTATCAAGGGAGGGCGCGCGTCCTCGCGCGCCGAGAAAATGTGTTTTGGCCGAGGAGTGTATTTTCGCCAGCAGTTACAATACGAGGCCGGCTCCGCGAACCGCGGATCGCGGGGACGCGATCCCTCCCTAGGGATGGCATATCGACGTCTAGTTAACATCAACCTTCTCTCCTACTCTTTAGCCTGCAGCTTTGTCTCAGGCTTCTCGGTCACCACTTTCGCCAGATAAGTCGTCCGCGGCCGGGTATTTAGTTCTTCCAGCAGTCCGTAGTTGAGCCGGCTTGTCTTTAGTTGGCTCACCTGACTACCTTGCTGCTTAAGATCCCCAAATGTGATCGCTTCCGCCGGGCACACTTGAGCGCAGGCGGGAACTATTTCGCCATCGTTGATTTTTCGGTTGGCTTTGTCCGCGTCGAATTCCACAGCCCGGATTCTTTGCACGCAATAACTACATTTCTCCATTACACCACGCGCCCGGACGGTGACCTCTGGGTTCCAGCCTAATTGGAAACTGAGTGTTTTCGTATCAGCGAACTGGAGAAAGTTGAATCGGCGCACCTTGTATGGGCAATTGTTCGAACAAAATCGGGTGCCGATACACCGGTTGTAGATCATTTGGTTCAATCCCTCCGCGCTATGGTTAGTGGCTTCAACCGGACAAACCAGTTCGCAGGGAGCAGTCTCGCAGTGCATACACGGAACTGGTTGCTGGTAGAATTTCGGTGCGTCCGGTTCGCCTTCAAAATACCGGTCTATTCGAATCCAATGCATGATGCGTCCACGCCAAACCTGATCCTGACCAACCACTGGAATATTGTTTTCGGACTGGCAGGCTAACACGCAGGCGTTGCAACCGATGCAGGTATTCAGGTTGATCACCATCCCCCACTGGTGTTCCGCGGTTAGCCTTTCCTCGAAGTTGTACAATGTCTGGTCTGGTTCCGGCTTTTTTGTCAATTGATCCGGAGGCACCACTTGCCGCACGAATTCGTCTAAAGTACGGGTTTGAACCGGCTCCCGCCCTTGCATGGAATGATGGAACTGGGTACTGACGATCTGGTGGAACTTACCCAGCTTGCGAACTTGTGTTTCTGAGACAACCCAGGGCTGCTGAGTAGTTCGCAATGGGTAAACGTTAACGCCCACGTTGTTACCAAGATTGCCGCATCGGTAACGACCTCCTCCTAAATAGAGGGAAATGGTACGCTTCGCCTGGCCCGGAAAAATCCAAACTGGGATCTCGACCTTCCCAGCGTTGGTTCGGATTTCCACGATATCGCCGTTCGCAACTTGCAGCTCTTTTGCTAAGGCTGGACTGATCAGAGCAGGATTATCCCAGGTTATGCGGGTAAATGGCTTTGGTAATTCTTGGGCCCAACCGTTATTGGCGAAACGCCCATCCCAAATGGTAGGATCGGGGTGAAACGATAACTCGATCGTATTGGACGGATCGCGAGGACCCGACGCCGCCACTGTTGTGCGAGAGAAAGCCGACTGGGGAAGGCTCTGTCGGACAGGCAGTGATCCCTCCCGTTCTGGCGTTGGCTGACCCGAGGTGATCGGCTGAGGAGGACTGGCCGAATCTTCCGCAGGAATGACTGCAGCAGAGTTAACGGGCAAGAATCCGTCACTCAAAACTTGGCGCCATTGCTTCTCAAAGTCATTCCACTGCGCATGTGCCCTCCAATAATCACGGACTAGGTCGTAATCCTGAGCGGAGACTTGCCCGAGAAAAAGAGCGAAGAGCTGGTGACGCGAGTAGCCCGAGTACAATGGCGCGATCAATGGCTGAACAATTGATGTGCTCCCATCGCTACCAACTGCATCACTCCAACTCTCCAGAAAATGGTTTTCGGGCACATGCCATTGGCAAGCAGTCGACGTCTCGTCCTGAAAAAGCGAAAGGTGCAGTGTAAACCGGGCTCGGGTTAACTTTTTTTCAAATTCCAAGTCCGCCGGCGCATCGAACACCGGATTGCCACCGATGATGATCAAGGTCTCTACCTGTCCGGAACCAAGATCCTGGGCCAGTTCCGCCAGACCTTTGAATGGGGGAAGCGGTGCCGCATTAGGGACTTCGCGATAGTTCACGGTTTTACCGATATTTCCAAGAGCCGCATTGATCGCGTGCACCCACCGATGGACCTCCGCCGGCTGACGATACCCGGCGGTAACCAGGGAGCGCCCTCGAGTCTGCTTGAGCTGTCTGGTGCAGGCTTCCACCCAGGCGACAGCTTCACGCTCATGAACTTCGGCCTTCGCTTGACTAACTCCGAGGCTGGCGGCCAGCATCTGAACCAACGTTCCCATGACCGACCCGTCTATCGGCAACCGCTCATCGGCCATCGAGCCGGTGATCGTTGGGCTCGGCTCCGCCAGGTAAAGACGGTTAGGGTTTGAAAAGTCCCCTGTTTGATAACTCCGGCGTCGAGCGAAGGCTCTGCTATACGCCAGCCGATAGGGTGAATCGAACAGAAAGTCGTTATCAAATGAGACGATGACGTCCGCGTCCGCGAACTGGAACTCAGGGTAAGCAGGGCGTCCAAAGAGCGATCGATGCGCCTCAACGATTGACTCGTGTGAGATTGGCTCCCAGTGATACCATTTTGCGGACGGGAATCGTTTTTGCAGTTCGCTGATCTGCCAGGCGGCGGTCGGTGAGGTGGTGGAATCAATCAGGAAGCGCAAGGTTCGTCCTTGCTGGGCCAGCTGCTGATCTTGCTCAGTGAGCCAGGCTGCGATCAATTGCTCCCAAGTTTCTATCTGGCCGTTATGCGTGATCGTTTTGGAGCGGTCCGGATCGTAAAGCGTCAACAAAGCGGCCTGTTCGAACACGCTGGTTGCACCCAAACTCAGCGAGTGACCGGAATTACCTTCAATTTTAGTCGGGCGCCCTTCGTTGCTGGTAACCAACAGGCCGGTCGCTGATCCGTTGAATGGCATTGCCGTCGCGAAATACAAGGGCCGGCCAGAGATCAAAAACTCTGGCTGTTCAAGGTAAGGGACTATCTTCTCTTCAGGAGGTCGATAACAGCCAGTCACCCCCATCAGAGCCAAACTGGCGCCCATTAACTTGAGGAACTGACGTCTTTCCAATGGATCAGCGAGCTCGGAGGCCCCATCTGGGAATTCGCGACCCGACCACCGCTTAAACTCCGGACTATCTGTTAGCTGTTCAAGACTGCCCCATTGAGTAACGCCGCGATCGCCGGGAACGCCGTCAACGCCGGGAACGGGGTTAGCGCCGGAAGCGAAACTACTACTACCAGCATCATTGCTGCGTTGTTTACGTTCGTGACGTTCCATATTTTCGTTCCCGGCGTTCCCGGCGATCCCGCGCGCTCTCGGCGTTTTCACCTATGGCAAGCGGTGCAGTCTATGATCTCCTGGATGGACTTGATTCCTGCTTGTTTCGCTAGGGTTGAGCCTTCGACGTTTTGATCACCGGTCGGCTTCCAATTGAGATTGAACACTTCGCTCCGCGGACGCAGCGCTCTCTCCGGATGCTTATGGCATTCGAGGCACCAACCCATTTGTAAGGTGTTTGCCTTCCAGGTAATCGGCATTTGATCGACACGGCCGTGACAGCTAACACAACCGACTCCCTTTTGGATGTGGACGCTGTGATCGAAGTAGACGTAGTCTGCTACCTGATGCACGCGGGTCCAGCGGATCGGCAAGTCAGTGGCCAGACTTTCACGGACCGTGGCTAAGATTGGCGCCTGCGTCCAGATCTGCGAATGGCAGGTCATACAGGTCGCGCTGGATGGCATACCGGCAAAGGCAGATTTCTCGACGCTGGTATGGCAATAACGGCAATCGATGCCAAGACCGGCAACATGGTGCTGATGACTGAAGGGAACGGGTTGATCACGCGGCACACCGACCTGCGTCTGCCACGGGGAATAATTGAACCGATAAAGACCGAACAGAGCGCCAACTAATAAAAATGGGGTCAGGACCAGAATGGTTCTGAAAAGCGTATTCGCGCCTGGAGAAAATATCTGAGCCATTTGGGAAGCGGATATTCTCCGGAGTCGACATCATTTCGGCCAAGGATCCGCCACTCTGATGTCATTTCCCCCGCGTATTCGCGCGCAAATACCAGTGTGGTCGTATGGGGGGTAGGAAGCAGTAAGCAGTAAGCAGTAAGCAGTAAGCAGTAAGCAGTAAGCAGTGAACGGCGAACGGCGAACGGTGAACGATCATGAAATGGTCTAACAGAACAGCCCAGGGCTTCAGCCCGGAACGGTGGAGCGCTGCCTCGCTTCCGAGGTCGATGCGGTCGGCACGATGGAGGGGAGCCGCTTTTACCCGGACCCCGTTTGCACGCACATTCTTGAAACCCCGCGTTTACTGGGTGGGCGTGCGCGAGCAGGCGGCTCCCGCGAACGTCTCCTGACGTCCCTACAACCCACCGCGATTCACTGAGTTTCCTACCAATCCAACGCGATAGGGCGAAACCGCATCGTGGGACGTTTCTGGGAGCCGCCTGCTAGAGAACGTATCAAAAATACACCGATTGTTTGCGCGATCATCTCAGGTTACGGGCAACCTTCAAAAGCGGCTCCCCTCCAGGGGTCGCGATCCGATCGGCCTCGCCAGCGAGGCAGCGCTCCACGGTTCCAGGGCTGAAGCCCTGGGCTGTTCTGTTAGACCATTTCATGATCGTTCACCGTTCACCGTTCACTGCTTACTGCTCACTGCTTACTGCTTACTGCTTACTGCTCACTGCTTACCGCTCACTGTCGCAGTCTCACTCGGCAGCAACATGGCCGGCTCCCTTTTTTGCCGGGCGAGCGAGCCAAATGACGCCGATCAGAATCGCGAATATCCAAATTGAGCCCCAGGCCACATCGTTTGTGGCCAATACGTAAGCCTGAGCTTGGATCGCATTAGCCAGGCTCTGGTTGGCCTGACCGGTAGTGAATCCTAGCGACTGGATATGATTTAACCAATTATGAGTCGCCGGGTTATAGATAGTGACGTCAGCATTGAGCCGGTGATCATGAAAGGTGGCCCGATGATCCCAGATCGTCGTTCCGAGGTTGGTCCCAAAACTCAGCGAGATCTGTCTTAAGAAATTGAAAATACCGGAAGCGCCGGCCAGCTTTTCTGGCGAGATACCCGACATCGCCAGGGTGACGAGGGGGATAAAGAAACAGGCGGTTCCGACGCCCCAAGGGAGCCGCTCTAAAAAGAGCAGATTGAAATTCACTTCGATGTTGTTGAACGCACCCAGCAAAGAAGTGATCGCAAATATCCCTAAACCGGCGCTGACAATCCAGCGAAGATCGAGCTTATCGACTAAGCGGCCGACCAGCGGCGATGCGACTACGCCTAGGACTCCGAATGAAGCCGTGGCGAATCCTGCCCAAGTCGGTGTGTACCCTTGTTCATTCTGCAACCAAAGGGGTAACACCACGACCGGGGCGAAATAAGACATGTAACCAAAGAAAATAATAACGCAGGCGACGGCGAAATTCCTTTGTCCCAATAAACGCAAATCCACGATGGGACGTTTCTCGGTCAATTCCCAAGCGATGAAAAAACTGAAGCCGATAACCGCTATGATAAAATTGATGATAATAAATGGAGATTGAAACCATTCCTCATCGTTCCCTTTGTCGAGCATGACCTGCAAAGCGGCCACGCCGATTAGTAGTAACGCCAAACCAACCATGTCTAACGACGAAGATGCTCTGGGTGTCTCGCGCCGGCGCAAAATGAACCAGGTAATGGCTGCGGCAATGATCCCAAAAGGTAAGTTGATATAAAAGATCCAAGACCAGCGGATATTATCGGTGATCCAGCCCCCGAGGATAGGGCCGGCCACCGGACCCACGACCGCCGTCATTCCCCAGATGCCGTTAGCTAAACCGCGCTGATTCTCCGGATAATTCGGGAGCAACAAACTTTGAGACAAAGGGATCATTGGCCCTGCCGTGGCGCCCTGCAGAACTCGAGCTACCAGCAACATAGGAAAGCTGAAGGACAGCCCGCACAGAACTGAGAAGAAGGTAAAAAGGAGAGTAGAAATAACAAATAGCCGGACCTCACCGATTTGACGCGCCAGCCAGCCGGAAATAGGAACCGCGACTGCGTTGGCCACAGAAAAAGAGGTAATGATCCAGGTGCCATCGTCCGAGCTGACGCCAAGATCGCCGGAGATAGTGGGGATGGAGACGTTGGCAATTGAGACGTCCAAAACATTCATGAAGACGCCGAGCGCCAGCCCGAGGGTTACGATGGCTCTTTGGACGACCGGAAGCGGCTCGCTAGTGCTGCGGTCCGCCATGGTCGGGTACCTCTGACAGGGAATTCGGAGGGGGATTGGGTGATTGATCTCCTCCGTTTTCACGGATGGTTTTATCGATCACAGCGTCTGCATCGCTACCTTGCGCACCGTAAACATCGGTTTGATACAATGGTTTTTGCGAGGGGGTTTCCGCCAACGCAGGTCCATTTACATTATGAATATCAATGGACGCTTCCACGGAAAGCCCGAGGCGCAGCGGATAGTCCTGCATTTGTCCTTGGTTGAGCGCAATTCTAACCGGTACCCTCCGTACAATTTTGATCCAATTACCCGTGGCGTTCTGCGGCGGCAAAAGTTGGAACACGTCACCGGTGCCGGAGAGTATCCCAACCACCCGACCATGGTAGACAACTGCGCCTTTGTAAAAGTCTGAGTGCACCGTTGCGGGCTGTCCGATCCGGACTGAGCCGAGCTGAGTTTCTTTGAAGTTAGCCTCTACCCACATCTGATCCTCAGGTACAATTGCTAGCAGAGCGGTCCCCGGTGCGACTTGCTGGCCAACTTGAACCGTCCGCTGAGCAACGTAGCCCATTACCGGCGCCACCACGGTGGTTCGTTCCAGGTCGATATAGGCATGCCGAAGATTGGCTATCGCGAGAGCGACATTAGGTTGGTGTCGCAGATCGGCAAAATCCGTCTGAGTCTCGAGGCTCTTCAGGGTATCAGTCGCCTGGCGCAGAGCGTCTTTCGCTGTTTCCCAAGTCGTCTTCGAATGCTCAAATTGTTGAACTGCGATGGTATTGCGATTGACCAGATCTTTATCGCGATTGTAGTCCTGGGTGGCCAAATCGAGATCGTGTGTCCTCTCGGCGATCGCGGCTTTCTGTTCGATTTCCTGCTGATACAGCTGCCGGACTTGCCGAACCGATTGTCCGAGTTGGGCCGTGGCTTGATCAAGCGCGACCCGCGCGTCGTTTTGATCCAAACGAACCAACACCTGCCCGCGGTGCACGAGTTGGGTATCATCCGCTTCAACTGAGGCGACGATCCCGCTCACCTGTGGCGTGATCGCGACTTGGTTGCCGTGGACGTAAGCGTCGTCAGTACCAACACTGAATCGAGCGAAAAAGAACCAATACCCGAGATAGATCAGGCCGCCCCCAAGAAACAGGACGATTAAGCCTCCGATCAGCCAAAAGCGCAGTTTTCGCTTAGGCTTTGGATCTTTCTGACTATCGGCGGGTCTCTGGTCTTTCTGATCTTCCTCATCAGCCATAGCAACAGATCCTGTTCGTCTGTCAGCGACGAGGCGGCTTCGCCGGAGAGCGGAGAGCTGTGAGCAGTAAGCTGATCGGTGAATCGTCCTCGTATTCATAACCCCCAGAAGGCGAGGATGATGAAGAGGCCGAGCGCGCTCTGCATGCAGCGCCGCCTCCTATATTCTGGCTCCTACACTGCTTACTGCTTACTCCGCCCCCTCCATTCGGCTGCGGCGGCGGATTCGGTTCAGGCGCGTTCGGCGGCACCGGTTGGGGAGGTGTCGGAACAGGTGTCGGCCGGGTGGGAACCGGTCCCGGGATTGGTTCAGTCGGGACCGGCAACGGCGGTTGTTCGGGAGGAACCGGCACTTCCGGTGGAATGCTAGGTATCGGCGGTCCCAGCCGGATCCTCGTGCTCGAAGGCGTGGCGGAGATCGGCGACAATGTAAGTCTGTCAAACGTAATCATAGGTTAGGCAATAGATTGTTTGGAAACGCCTCTTTTCGAGCACGAGGACGAGCTCGACTACGATTAATACGGCTTACCCCAAAGCCTCGATACTGAACATGCCGTACGAATTAATGAATTTCGCGCCATGTTGTTTAAGTAGTTCGGCAATCTCGCGACGCTTACTTCCGAGTTTGGCGACAACCGCAATTACCGTCTCATCGTGTCGCAAGGCTTTCGCGTAATCCTTTATGTTTCCGGCATCCAAATCGCCAAATCCAGGTCCGATCTGAGCCAGTTTCGCTAACCAACCTTCCTTGCCCGATGCGGCGTCTAGCTTGTAGGCATCTTGCCGTCCGGACAAAACCCCAATGGCGTCCGATTCGCACCCAGTTTTATGCAACTCGCGGACGATCGTTGCCAAATCCGCTTCACGTGGCAATATGGCAACAACTTGATTAACCGGGTTCTTGAGATCGCCTTGATCTTCGTAATCAGTTGCTCCTTTCATAGCGCCTCATGGGTTGGAGGTAAGTTACAAATGGGGGAACGCCCCCTATAAAAAAGATCGTCGTTTTTCTCGGTAGCGGTCGTGTTTGTAAGTGTGTCCGCCATATTTAATTTGTTCCTTTTGTAAGTCTATTCCACCGTTCGTTCGGTCCTCGCGCCGAGGTTGGATTTGCGGTTGATTCCGCTAACCGGCACGTCGGACAAGTCGCGGCAAAAACCGGCTATGTCCTCTGGGATCAGGCAGAGAAGTAGATCCCGTGGGATTATCCTCCACGCCCGTTTGGTGTAGGTTTACAACCGCGGAATCGCTCGATTGCGAACCCGGAACAAACGCTCCATTCACCAATCTTCGCGGGCTACCCAAATTATATGAAATCACCGAACGTTTCACTTCGTCGCCGCGAAAGGTTGAGGCATGGCTTGCTCCGGACAATCGAAACGCTCGTTAACTCAGTCAATGCTCACTCGGAGCAATCGCGAAACGACGAACAACCGATTCATCGAATTCGTACGACGATCAAGCGGTTGCGGGCCTTGTTGCGTTTGCTCAGGCCAGCTGTCGGAACCGCGTTCTTTAATCGTGAGAACGAGCGACTGAGAAGCGCAGCTCGGCTTTTGTCTTTTGCCCGAGACTCCGAAGTTGCTCGAGACACCTTAAAAACACTGCCGGTAAGTGACCAATCCGCTCGGGAAGCGGTGAACGCGGTTCTTCCCGGTTTGGAAAAGCGCGTTGCCCGTGCAAAAGCTCACGAACCAAATGTCACGGAGGTAAAACGGCGCCTTGAGCAGACTAGACGGAATTTTCGACGATTAAAGTTTCGCGGAACCGAACAGGAGATCATCGAGGAAGGTATCCGAAAGGTCTATCGACAAGGTCGTCGACGAATGAAAGCGGCCATCCAAACCGGTCAGGAAAGCGCATACCACCGCTGGCGTATTCGCGCTAAGAATCTTTACTACGAGCTTCAATTTTTGGAACCGGTATGGCCTAAGCCTCTACATCGGATCGTCCTGCGTCTTTCCAAATTACAGGATCGGCTTGGGCTCGATCATGATTTAACCATTTTGCGGGCAGAGCTCGAGAAAACGCCCCAGGCATTCGGCGGAAACGAAGCGGTGCAGCGTATAGTTTCTTGTCTGGATCATCAGACGCATAAATTGAGGCGCAGGGCGCTGCCTCTCGGCTCCAAAATTTGGCGACAAAAACCGCGCCGTTTTTCTCGCCGGCTCGGGCGGCATTGGAGCAAAAGATGAGAGACTTTATCTGACGCACTCAAACCTGGCTCTCTGATAAGCCGAAGAATCTGAGTAAAAATGGGTGTTTCTGCCGGGCGTCCGATATTGATGGAACGAAAGCCCGGCCAGCCACTGAGCAACGAACACCAGTACTGGTTCACGGAGGAATTCACACATGCGAAATCAAGTCGAAAAAGCCGCAGCATTCCGGGCTTTGCACGAACGGTCTGGTGCTTTCATTATTCCTAACCCCTGGGAAGCGGGAACCGCTAGAATACTGGCAGCAATGGGATTCGAAGCGGTCGCTACCACCAGCCGAGGCCTCGCATACATGCTTGGCCGCGCCTCTGAAAACATAAGTCGAGACGAGGTGATCGCTAACTGCCGGGTGATCGCGGAGGCGACCGATCTTCCGGTGAATGCTGATCTGGTGAACGGCTTCGCCCATAAACCGGAAGCGGCAGCCGAGATTATCAGATTAGCGGCTGAAGCTGGCGCAGTCGGCGGCTCGATCGAAGACTATACCGGCGATCGGTCCAAGCCAATTTACGAGTTCGAGCTCGCGGTCGAGCGGGTTCGTGCTGCCGCCGAAGTTGCGCACGCTATCGCGGTCCCGTTTATGCTCACCGCACGTGCGGAAAATCTATTACATGGTCGTAACGACATGGCGGATACCGTCCGGCGATTACAGGCCTTTGAGCGGGCCGGCGCGGATGTGCTTTATGCGCCTGGTCTACGTAACCTTGATGAAGTTCGCCAGGTAGTCAGCTCAGTCAACCGGCCTGTGAACGTGGTCACGGGTTGGCTTAATCCGGATATCACTCTAGCCGAGCTGAGCGAAGCCGGCGCAAAACGAATTAGTGTGGGCGGCGCATTGTCACGACTCACTCTATCAATCTTGATCAAAGCTGGACAGGATATGCAAGAGCGCGGGTCATTTTCGTGGATGCGTGAAATGATCGGCACGAGCGAAGTGGAAAAAATGCTCGTTTAGTCTCCTGCTGGGATAAGAACCCCAAATCCCCTCAGCACTTTGCCAGTGCCGGAATCCTGCCGCGCATGAGCAACGCAAAAAGAAACAATAATGAGACCATTTCGAGGTGCAGCGACGAACGGTGTTTTTGCATTGCTGTAATGGATTAAGATCACGTGGGGGTCAGAGGGCCGGCCGTAGAACTAGGCGATCGTTCTGCGCGCCGGCCCAAACTGCCGCTACCGGACAAATTCCTGCAGCAGGGTCAGATCTTGCACCAAACGATCAAACTCGGTTTGCCGAGTGTCCGAATCAGGGGCGCGCAAAACAGACGAAGGGTGAGCCGTGATCAAACAGGTCCTACCGACGGTTTCGACATGGGTGAGCTTGCCGCGAACATCGGCAATTCGAACAGGTACGCCGAAGATACTGGCGGCAGCGGTAGCGCCGAGGCCAACCACGACTTCCGGCTGAATCAACTCGATTTCTGCCTCAAGCCAGGGACGACAAGCCTGGATTTCCCGAGAGGTCGGTTTCTTGTGCAACCTGCGTTGGCCGAGCGGCTCCCACTTAAAGTGTTTCACCGCATTGGTGACGTAACAGAGATCACGATTGATTTGCGCCTGGTTCAGAGCGCGGTCCAACAATCTGCCCGCTGGTCCGACAAACGGTAAGCCCATGCGATCTTCAGCGTCACCGGGTTGTTCGCCTACGAAGACGACGCGAGCGTGACTAGCCCCGGCTCCAAAAACGGTTTGCGTTGCTCGTTCCCACAGCGGACAACGCCTGCAACTCTGCGCCGAAATCTCCGCCCCTTTTAGATTAACAAAATCAGGTAACTCATCCGAGGGCTTCAGAAAACTGGTTTTCTCCTGTCGCACGGTTCCCATACAACGGTTATAGATTATAGGTTTTAGGTTCAAAGTTCGACGTTCCAAGTCGGACAACCTCAAACCTAAAAAACTCAAACTTAGAACCTCGAACGGTTTTGGGGGGATCGCGGCCTCAATCGACTCTGGATGTGTCCGGAACGGTTATAGGTTCAACGTTTAAAGGTCAAAGGTCGAAGCTGGAAATCGGTGAATCTAGAACCTCAAACCTAGAACTTAGAACTTAGAACCGATCAGTAGATGACCAGCGATCTAGCGGTGGGTGGCGCATTGATCAAAAAGGCAGGCCAGCCGTGAACGAGCCCAAGGCGCACCGATGGATCTCACAACCAATTAGGTAGTACTCTTATGAGCGCGACAGTTAGCGATTTCCTGATTCAACGGATAAAAGAATGGGGTATCCGCCGCATTTATGGTTATCCGGGTGACGGCATCAACGGCATCATCGGTGCCCTCGACCGAGCTGACGGAGAAATAGAATACATTCAGGTCCGGCATGAAGAGATGGCGGCTTTCATGGCGTGTGCCCATGCCAAATTCACCGGCGAAGTTGGAATCTGTCTAGCGACTTCTGGTCCTGGCGCAATCCATCTCTTAAATGGGCTTTACGACGCGAAGATGGACCATCAGCCAGTAGTCGCCATCGTGGGACAACAGGCTCGAGCGGCTCTTGGTGGCCATTATCAGCAGGAGGTCGATTTGATATCCCTATTCAAGGATGTCGCCGACGAATATGTGCAAATGGCATCGTCTCCGGTGCAAGTGCGGCATTTGATCGATCGCTCCATTCGTATTGCCAAGGCTGAAAGAACGGTCACTTGCATTATACTACCCAACGATGTCCAAGAGATGCCGGCCGTGGTCGATCCCCCGCGCGCTCACGGAACGATCCATTCCGGAGTTGGATTTGGGTCACCCAGAGTGATACCGACCGATAGCGATCTGCGTCGGGCCGCGGATGTCCTCAACGCGGGCAAGAAAGTCGCCATGCTAGTAGGTGCAGGCGCTCTTCAGGCCACGGACGAAGTCATTCAAACAGCTGATATCCTTGGCGCCGGAGTTTCTAAAGCATTATTGGGCAAGGCGGCTATTCCCGATGAGTTGTCTTTCTGTTGCGGACCGATCGGGCTACTAGGAAGTAAGCCGAGCTGGATCATGATGGAGGAGTGCGACACTCTTCTCATGGTTGGATCCAGCTTTCCTTATTCGGAGTTTTTGCCGAAA
>JAFAHI010000336.1 GCA_019237325.1 Verrucomicrobiota bacterium
GAATCGGACCTATACCGAAGGATATGGCTTTGGACTTGGTGTCGCCGTCCGTACCAACAACGGCCTGGCAGGCACATTGGGAACGCTCGGTGCTTTTGGTTGGAGCGGTAAAGCGACAACCCTTTGCGTCATGGATCCAGCCGAAGAGCTAGTGATGCTCGTTTTCACCCAACACCTTCCATATGATGAACATGGCCTGTTCGAACGCTTTACGAACCTGGTCTATCAGGCTTTGGTGTAGTCTCTCACCCACTTATTCACGGCTAAACGAAAATGGGCCGCATCTCGAGGCGGGTCCGTTGTTCTTGCATGGCTACATCGTCCGGTTTCGTAGTGAACCGGCTGGCAGCATCGAGAACTTTGGGGAGTAGGGACATATCACCGGTGGTCGCGAAATGAATACCAGGCCGCGCTAAGACCCAATGGACGCCCTTATCGATATCGCTCTGCTCGTTGAAGGGTTCGTACCAAGTTGAACGGGTCCGTTCCCGGCCCCACCATGGACTGCGGGCAATAGATTTGATCGTCAGCATCGCGACGTTCCGTTCCTGACAACGCGCGGCAACCCGCTCGAACGCATCCGCGTAGTATGGATTCTGCATCATAATATAACTATATGGAAGGAGAACGGAGTCGAAATCGAACCGTTCCAGGCTGCGCAGATGGGTAGCGGCAATCTGGGCGCCATGTCCGGTAACGCCGATGAATCGGACCAAGCCTTGATCGCGAGCTTCGATACAGGCTTCCAGAGCGCCTTTTGGACTTAGGGCGATGTCCCATTCGATCGGATCAGCCAAGCTATGAAGCTGAATGAGGTCGAACCGTTCCACTTCCAGACGTTTCAGCGAATCATGGATCTGGCGTTTAGCGTCGTCGTAAGTGCGGAGCCCCGTCTTGGTAGCGAGAAAAAAACGTCCCGGATGTTTGCGAAGCCAAGGCGCAACCCGCAGCTCGGCATCGCCATAGCCGGCAGCAACGTCGATATGATTGATGCCGTAACGAAGCAATACCTCTAAAACCTGGTCTGCCTCTTCCTGTGTCGCTTTGGACAAAGCGGCGCCACCGAATACCGCTCTGGTACTTTCATGTCCCGTTCGTCCGAACAATGCTTTTTCGATCATGGGTCCTCCGTTGTTTTAAACCAACCGCGGTATGCTCTGCTTGCAAGAGCGAAAGACGCGCGATGGGGTTTTTCGTCCCCGTACTCGTCGTCGTCCTCGTCCTCAAGGGGGCGCTAGGCGTACTAACATCGTGGACAACATTAACCCGTTAGGCCCTGCGATCGAATAGGACTTATGGGACACATGAGACTTAAATGCTTCGCCCTATAGGTCCTATTGGTCCCATAGGTCCTATCTGTTGGCGAAGCTGCACGTGTTCAGTGACCCATGGGCGCGGATACGCCAAGCAGGCTTTCGAGGACGAGGACGAAGACGATTCCCGAAGCTCTTTGGTCGCGCGGCATTTGCTATCGGCAATCGGCCATTCGTGAAGCGCGCTATTCGTCTGCTGACATAGGGCTGTCAGGCACCAAGTATAGCCTGCCGGCGGCTTATATCCGACAAACAAATGAAAAGTTATCATCTGACTTATGGCGGCGGTATTGACAGCTTAGTTCTACGCGAACACGAAATACCAAAGCCGGGATGGGGTGAGGTATTAGTAAGAGTCCGGGCAACCTCGTTGAACGCTCGGGAATTGATGATTCTACGCGGGGATTACCCGCTTCCAGTTAAGCCGGATGTCGTCGCAGTCTCTGACGGGGTCGGCGAAGTAGCGGATATCGGGGAAGGCGTCACTCGAGTGAAGGTTGGCGACCGCGTTGCCGCTTCGCTGTTTCCGCTTTGGCTCGATGGTCCATTTTCCTTTGACATGGCGCCTCAGATCGGCGGCTCGCTGGATGGCATGCTCACGGAATTTGCCGTCTTAAGTGAGCAAGGTTTGGTCTTGATCCCGGATCATCTTTCGTTCGAGGAAGCAGCAACGCTTCCGTGTGCTGGGGTAACCGCCTGGCACGCCTTGACCGGAGGCCGGCCACCGTTCCCTGGCGACACCGTACTTACTCTCGGATCGGGTGGAGTATCCCTCTTTGCCCTTCAATTCGCCAAACTCTACGGCGCCCGAGTAATCGCTACAACGTCGACTGATGAAAAAGCAAATCGCTTGAAAGCCCTTGGAGCAGATGAGGTGGTGAATTATCGCACCAATTCTGACTGGCACGCGGCCGTGAGAAAACTCACCGGAGGACGCGGAGTCGACTATGTGATCGAAGTCGGCGGTGCCGGGACCCTTCAAAATTCGCTGAAATCCGTCGCGGTCCAAGGTCAGATCAGCTGGGTAGGGGTATTGGCACAAGGCGAGCCCGCGATCAGCCTTGCCGCCTTACGAAGCGCGTTTGCCACGCTGCAATTCATCGCGGTAGGGAGTCGAGCCCAGTTCATCGCCATGAACCGAGCAATCGAGGTAAACCGGTTGAAACCCGTTATCGACCGAGTGTTCCCTTTTGAGGAAGCCGTGGACGCCTTTCGATATTATCAAGCGGGTC
Organism: Verrucomicrobiota bacterium; assembly: GCA_019237325.1. Taxonomy (GTDB): domain Bacteria; phylum Verrucomicrobiota; class Verrucomicrobiia; order Chthoniobacterales; family JAFAMB01; genus JAFAVN01. The sequence continues at coordinate 2,546 of JAFAHI010000336.1, forward strand.
AGTTTTTTGGGAAGATTGTGATTAGACACGGGTGAGGTGGCGAGGAGTCGAGCCGGAGGGGCGTTGCATTCGATGTGAGAGGTCTATCAGGTGCCGGTGCCGACGAATCGTATTCGCGCGCTGAATTTGAAGAGACGCGACGCCCTGGGCCCAGGGCGTGTTCAACACATTAGAAAACCGAATATCGTGATGTCCAACCACTTGTGACCAATAGACAATCTCTGGGTCTTTCGTGTCTCAATGCAGGGAACACGTCGCAGACCCAGGGCGTCGCGTCTTTCCGAATTGGAATGGCCTTTACGCTCCATCCTGTCCCTATAACGATTCAGTTCAAACTATTCACATTGACCGGAATCGAGGCGTAAACTAGCCTCTCCGCCATCGCTCGAAGCATTCTTCTTGGTCCGGGTGAGCGTAAACGGCGCCAGTAACGGGGACCAGCTGCGCCACCCCCTGTTCATTTTCTTAAGAACCCACAAAAATTCATTTCATGAAGAGAAGCACCTGCCTTCCGGCTTTGCTGGCGGCTGTCGCCAGCGTCGCCTTAATCGGGACGGTCCATGCCGATACCAAGACCATGCGTATCGCGTTTTCTAACAATTATGCGGGCAATTCTTGGCGGCAAGCCATGCTAAAAAGCTATGACATCGTCACCAAGAAAGCCGTCGCAGACGGCATTGTGGCGGCCGCAGATGTATTCACGACCGCGGATAAAGAAGTTCCCACCCAGGCCGCTCAGATCCAGAACCTGATTCTTCAGGGCTATAACGCTATAGTGATTAACGCGTCGTCTCCGGACGCGTTGAACGGCGCGATCAAACAAGCATCGGATGCGGGGATCGTTGTCGTTTCTTTCGACGGCATCGTCACCGAACCGAGCGCTTGGCGAGTCGTTGTCGATTTCAAGGATTACGGTAAGGAAGAAGTCTTGCACCTGGCCAAATGGGTAAAGGGGGGCAACCTGCTCGAGATTCGTGGCCTGGCCGGTACTTCGATCGATGACGCCATCCATTCCGGGATTGCTGAAGGGGTCAAAGAGCATCCCGAATTCAAGATCGTCAACAGTGTGGAGGGCGATTGGGATCAGACCACCGCGCAAAAAGCGATTGCTACCGTTCTATCGTCGCTTCCTGACATCGCGGGTGTGGTGGATCAAGGCGGCGACGGTTATGGCGCCGCTCAAGCCTTCGCAGCCGCCGGACGCAAGGAACCGATTATCATTATGGGCAATCGTCAGGATGAGCTGGAATGGTGGAAAGAACAGAAAGCCAAGAACGGTTATACGACTTGGTCGGCATCTATTGCTCCCGGTGTTTCCACCCTGGCTTTCTGGGTCGCGCAACAAATTCTCGATGGCCACAAAGACATTCCCCATGACCTGCTCGTCCCTTACTTGGCATTCGACCAAAACAATTTCGAGGCCGCTCTGACGACCATCCCGAAGGGTGGCGTTGCCAGTCACGAATACACGCTGGACGAAGCCAAGGCCGCCATTGCCTCGAATGTTAAGAAGTAATCAGTAAGCAGTATTCAGTGATCAGTAGCTTTAGCGACGGGGGAAGTCGGCTCTGTGGTAAAATCTCAGTATTAGGGAATGGCGGTGGGCATGGCTGAAACTCCTCCGAACATCGTCACGCTGAACGGCGTCGAAAAAAGCTTCGGCGCCGTTCGAGCATTGGCCGGGGTCGATTTCGCGGTTGGGGTTGGGGAGTGTGTCGGCTTGGTTGGTCACAACGGAGCCGGCAAATCAACCTTAATGCATATTCTCGCCGGAACGCTGACGCCTGACACCGGTGAAATCACGGTCGGGACGGACAGACCCAAGAACTACGCGGTGCACGTTGCACACAAGCTTGGAATCCGCTGCGTCTTTCAAGAATTATCGCTCTGTCCGAATCTCACTGTCGCGGAGAATGCACGCGTGTTGCATCCCGCTATCGCCGGGTGGGGGTGGCGAAGCAAAGCCGCCCGGCTGATTCGAGCTAAATTAGACGAGATTTTTCCGGGTCACGGGATCGGCACCGACGTGGTGGTGGGCGACTTGCCGATCGGCAAACGCCAGATGATCGAAGTGGCGCGGGCTTTCACTGTGACCGAAGAACCGCTCCAGCTAGTGATCTTGGATGAACCCACCTCTTCGCTGGATAGTCATCGGGCAAGCCAGCTTTTGGCGCATGTGCGCCGAGTTATCGCTACCGGCGCCGGATGCGTCCTGATCTCCCATCTGTTGGGTGAAGTGTTGGAATATTCGGATCGCATCGTGGTGATGCGGGACGGCAAAGTCGTTACGACCGATCGCGCAGCCAGCTTTAATCGCGAAAAACTGGTGTTGGCCATGGGCGCTACCGTTGCGGCCAAGAAACAGGTAGGCGAGGCCACCCGTGCTCCACGAGGTACGACCCCAGTCCGGGTGCGAGCCCGGCCAGCAAGTCAGACAGATGGCGTTGAATTGATTGCTCACGAAGGCGAGATCGTGGGTTTGGCCGGTCTTTCCGGTCACGGGCAGACTACCCTTTTGTTAGAAGTATTCAGAGCCGCCGGCCGACCCCGATCTCCGTTGCTCACCAGGAGGAATGCAGGCATCAAGATAACCGATCCGGTCGCCCTAATCGCCGGTGACCGGCAAAACGATGGCATCTTTCCGCTATGGTCGATCTCGGAAAATATCGGTGTCCGATCGCTGGCAGCGTTGCGTAACGGTTTCTTAATCTCCTCCGAACGCGAAGAGAGTCTTGCCGGGAAATGGCAGGAGCGGATCAAAATCAGAACCCCCGATCTAGGCAACAACATCCTCTCTCTTTCGGGCGGAAATCAGCAAAAGGCGTTGTTTGCTCGCGCGCTCGGTTCCGAAGCCAAGATTCTTTTGATGGATGATCCAATGCGAGGGGTTGATGTCGCGACGAAACTCGAAGTGTACGAGTTGATTCGTGGAGAAGCCGCGGCGGGCCGGACTTTCCTTTGGTACACGACCGAAATGGACGAGTTGGACAACTGCGATCACGTCTATGTATTCCGGAACGGGCGAATTGTGGCCGATCTACATCGTGGCGAGTTAAGCGAGGAGCGTGTGATCCAATCCTCTTTTGAGGAGGCGGTACAGCCGTGACACCCGCGGGAAACGCCAGCGCGATCCGAGCGGAAGTGACCGGGATCGGTGCACCACGCCGGTTACTTCGCGCAATTTTGCCCGCCCTCTCTCTGGCCTTGGTCATGGCTGGGGTCGCCTGGCTGAATCCGCGCGCGATGAGTTATTTCGGCATTAATCTAATGCTCAACCTTGGGATTCCGGTCGCGCTCGCGACCATGGCCCAAATGTTTGTGATCACGGTTAACGAACTTGATTTATCGGTCGGGACCTTCGTCAGTTTTGTGGCTTCTGTCGGAGCCACCTGGCTTCATGACTCACCTTGGCTGGGAACGATCGTTCTTCTCGGGGCAGTGGGTGTTTACGCTCTTTTGGGCGCCATTATCTATCTACGCAATGTTCCTTCGATCGTTGTAACTCTCGGCATGTCGTTCGTGTGGCAGGGGTTGGCCATCCTGGTCCTGCCCAGGCCTGGCGGCAAAGTACCCGCATGGATCCACGACCTCATGAACTTTCATACCCCTTTTGTTCCGTTTCCCATCGTCGCCGCAGTTCTTGTCGGCATAGTGGTCCATCTAGGCCTCATGCGAACCTCGTATGGCGCAATTCTCCGCGG
>JAFAHI010000377.1 GCA_019237325.1 Verrucomicrobiota bacterium
CGATAGATTGAGTTCAGACGTCATGAACTCCAAATCTTTTGCGACGATCGATGGCAATGAGGCGGCGGCCCAAGTCGCCTACCAACTGAATGAAGTCATCGCTTTGTTTCCGATTACTCCGGCATCCCCCATGGGCGAATCCGCTGACAGTTGGGCAGCCGCAGGCAGGAAGAACCTCTGGGGCACGGTACCGGCCGTTATTGAAATGCAGAGCGAAGGCGGAGCAGCCGGCGCGATCCATGGCGCACTGCAGACCGGTGCGCTGAGCACCACCTTCACCGCGTCTCAAGGTTTGTTACTCATGATCCCCAATCTGTACAAAATTGCAGGGGAGTTAACCCCTTTTGTTCTGCATGTAGCCGCGCGCTCCATCGCCGGAGAAGCACTCTCGATCTTCGGCGACCATAGCGACGTGATGGCGGCTCGAGCGACCGGATTCGCCATGCTCTCGGCCGCATCGGTTCAAGAAGCACAAGACTTTTCCTTGATCGCTCAAGCCGCCACCCTTGAATCGCGAATTCCGTTCCTCTTCTTTTTTGATGGGTTCAGGACTTCGCACGAGATCGCCAAGATCGAGATTCTAACGCCGGATATCATGCGGGCCATGATCAAGGAAGAATGGGTTCAAGCCCATCGCGCTCGCGCTCTTTCGCCGGATCATCCGGTCATCCGCGGAACGGCGCAGAACCCCGATGTCTTCTTTCAAGCTAGAGAAGCTGCTAACCGATTTTATCAAGCTTGCCCGAGCATTGTTCAAGAAACGATGGACCGTTTCGCGGAACTGACGGGACGCCAATATCGTCTATTCGACTATCATGGAGCACCTGATGCCGAACGCGTTATCGTGATTATGGGATCCGGCGCGGAACCAGCAGAGGAGACGGTCGATTTCCTGAACAGGCAAGATGAGAAGGTCGGCGTTTTGAAAGTCCGTTTATATCGGCCTTTCGATTCTCACCGGTTTAATCGAGCGCTCCCGGCCACCGTTAGAGCCATGGCGGTTCTGGATCGAACCAAAGAACCAGGGAGCGCCGGGGAACCGCTCTATCTCGATTGCTCCAACGCGTTGCAAGAAGCCGGACGAACTAACATCCGGATGGTCGGTGGAAGGTATGGTCTATCATCGAAGGAGTTCACTCCTGGAATGATAAAAGCCGTGTTGGACAATCTGAAAGATCGCACGCCAAAAAACCACTTCACCGTTGGGATCACTGACGACGTCACCGGAACTAGTCTCGAATACGAATCCGCTTTTTCAGTCGAATCTCCCGACGTCGTACGGGCAGTGTTCTATGGTCTCGGCTCTGATGGGACCGTTGGCGCTAACAAAGAATCCATCAAGATCATCGGCGAAAACACGCCTAACTACGCTCAAGGTTATTTTGTCTACGATTCTAAGAAGTCGGGAGCGATGACCATCTCGCATTTGCGATTCGGCCCTAGACCAATTCGGTCCACTTACCTCGTCAGTAAAGCTAATTTTGTCGGCTGTCATCAGCCGGGTTTTCTCGAGCGCTACGACGTAGTCGACCAGGTAGCGCCGAAAGGAACTTTCCTGCTGAATACGTCATTCGGTTCCGACCAGATCTGGGATCATTTACCAGAGTCCGTGCAAGAGCAACTCATTGCGAAACAACCACGCTTCTTTGTTATCGACGCCCATAAGGTTGCCCATGAAACCGGAATGGGCGGTCGCATCAACACGATCATGCAGACCTGTTTTTTCGCTATCTCTGGTGTGCTGCCTCGCGAAGAGGCGGTCGCTGCCATCAAAGATTCTATCCGGAAGACATACGGCAAGAAAGGGAACGAAGTCGTCCAGATGAATCTGAACGCGGTCGATCAAGCTTTGGCCTACCTGTTTGAAGTCAATATCCCCGATCAAGTTTCGCCTCGGCCGCAGCTCGAACCATCGCCACTCGCAAAAGCACCGCCTTTTGTGCGTGACGTGCTTGGCAAAATGATCGCCGGTCGCGGTGACGAAATACCGGTCAGCGCTCTTCCCGTAGACGGTACTTTTCCAACCGGAACATCGCGTTGGGAGAAACGGAATCTCGCACTGGAGGTACCTGTTTGGGATCCTGACATCTGCATTCAATGCGGAAAATGTGTGTTAGTCTGTCCGCACGCAGTGATTCGAAGCAAGGTTTACGAACCTTCCTTTCTGACGTCGGCGCCCGCTTCCTTTAAGTCTCACGCCGCCAGGCTGCCTGAGTGGAAGGGGTTAAACTATACTTTGCAAGTTTCAGCCGAGGATTGCACTGGTTGCGGCATCTGTATCGACGTGTGCCCGGCCCGGAACAAGAGCGAAACACGCCTGAAGGCGATCAACATGCGTCCTCAGCCGGACTTACGAGATGGAGAGCGTCAAAACTGGGAATTCTTCTCGGCACTACCTAACCGGGACCGAGCTCATCT
>JAFAHI010000159.1 GCA_019237325.1 Verrucomicrobiota bacterium
TCAAGGCCGATAGCGCCATAGTCTATCACATCCTCCAAATCTCAGTCTCACCGTAGACCCTATCAACTGGAGAGCCGGATGCGGGAAAACCGCCTGTCCGGTTCGGAGGGAGGGGCGACTTTAATACAGTCGTCCCTACCCCTATCCATCAGACAGTCCCTCCGGGACAAATCAGACCGCAGTCAGAGCAGCATCGAGAACGTCGATCATAAAATCGGCATCCGCTTTAGTGATGCACAAAGGCGGCTTGACTCGAAGCGTGTTCCCATAAAGGCCACCTTTACCAACGAGTAGTCCTAAATCGCGGGTTAGCTCATGTACCCGCGCACACTCCTCTTTTGCGGGCTGCTTGGTTTTTCGGTCCTTCACTAGCTCAACGCCGAGCATCAATCCCTTGCCGCGCACGTCACCGATCAGATCGTGTTTCTTGGCTAGTTCGTTGAACCCACGGATAAGGTGATTTCCGACTTCCAGAGCGTTCTGTTGCAATTTTTCGCGATCGATGACCTGCAGCACAGCGCGGCCCTGTGCGCAAACGACTGGATTTCCGCCGAACGTATTAAAATGGATCCGTTCGGTGAGACTCTTCGCTATCGTTGGCGTTGTAACCACAGCGGCGAGCGGCGCGCCGTTTCCGATCCCTTTCGCCATGGTTACGATGTCGGGTATCACACCCTGGCTTTCAAATCCCCAATAGGTCTCCCCGGTACGGCCAAAACCCGTTTGGACTTCATCAGCGATGCACACACCGCCTGCCGCCCGTACGTGCTGATATACATTCTTGAGATAGCCATCCGGGAACGTAACGGTCCCGCCTACGCCTTGGATTGATTCGGCAATAAATCCGGCCACTCGACCGGGCGTTGCGTAATCGATCAAATTGAACACGTCGTCCGCATACGCTTTACCGGCATCCGGATAATCAGGTCCGTAGGGTCCACGGTAGGGGTAGGGAGCAATGGCATGATGAACGCCAAAGCTGTGCGGAACGTTGAACTTCCAGGTCCGATGCGCAGTGAGCGCCATCCCGCTGGCGTTACCGCCATGATAGCCGTTCCGGAGCGCGATGAGGTCGTAGTTCCCGGTATAGGCTCGCGCCATCAAAGTTGCTAAATCATTGGCTTCCGAGCCGGAATTGACAAAGTAGCAGACCTTGAGATCGCCCGGCATTTTCGCGGCCAGGTCGCGCGCGTATTCAGCAATATTCGGGTGCAGATAGATGGTCGTCGCATGGTGAAGTATTTCATTCTGGCGGTTGGCTACCGCCACCACGTCTGGATGACAATGACCGACAATCACCGTCGCAATCCCCGCGATCCCATCCAGATACCGCCGGCCTTTCTCGTCGAATAAGTATTGCCCTTTGCCTTCAACGATCATCATCGGTTTCTGGTAATAAAGAAACAGCGCTGGACTCAGGAACTGTTTCCTGAGAGCGAGCACTTCGTCAGCAGACGGACCGCTGTAAGGCTTGGGTGCGTAGTCAAATGGGGGTAGCTCGGGGGTTTTCATAAATCCAAAATAAGATCCTCAGATTAAATCGGGCGGCCAAGCCGCGACTCAAACGAAAAATCTCACGCAAAGGCGCAAAGACGCAAAGGAAAGACAGATCAGGAATAGCCGCAAAAAGGCGCAAAAAGCGCAAAAGGAGCCACGTCCTTAAGAGGAGCCACCATCTCAGACTTGCAGATCTAGCAACGTATCCCGCGACCACGGAACAATCTTTTTGGCCGCTTTGCTCTCTTTTTCTGCGCTTTTTGCGCCTTTTTGCGGCTATTTTCTTTCCTCTGTTTTAACCTTTGCGCCTTTGCGCCTTTGCGTGAGATTTTTCTTCGTTTTCTCAGGCGAGGCTCTGCATGGCCTTTTCGGCTAGTTTATCGAAAGCGGTGACGCAAAGTTCCAAATGTTCTTCTTTGGTGTCTTCGATTTTATTGTGACTGATCCCGTGGAGGCTTTGCACGAACATCATGACGGTCGGAACACCGGCCCGGGCGACTTCTGCGGCGTCGTGCAGCGGGCCTGACGGAAGGCGGTGAGTTTTGCCGCATGTTTCCTCGATGGCCTGACTGCAAAGGTCGATTAAGTGAGCATCGAATAAGACCGGCTCAATTTGCCAGATTCGTTCCCAGGTTACGCCAACATTTCCTTCCTGGGCGAACTTCTGGGTGGCCTCTTTCGCGCCTTCCAACAACTTCGACAAGCCCGCGGCATCCAGATGGCGTTGATCAAGTGTGATGCGGCAGTCTTCGACTACGCTGGTCACGATGCCGGGTTTTGTCGTGCAGGAACCAATTGTGCAAACCCCGCCGTGAGTCGAGGCGATCCGATAAATCTCGGTACTCATTTTTGCTGCAGCCAGAAAAGCGTCTTTGCGGACGTTCATAGGAGTGCTGCCCGAATGTGCAGCCTGTCCGTGAAAGGTGATGGCGTGTCTTTCAACGCCAAACGTGCCCAGAACCGCTCCCAGCGGCAGACCCAGATCGAGAAGTACCGGTCCCTGCTCGATGTGCAATTCTATATAGGCGGCGGCATTTTTCAGTTCCTCGCCGCTCTCTTTCGCTCGATCTAGATCGATGCCCACCTTTTTCAATGCGTCCGCCAGACGAATTCCGTCCTTGTCGATCAGATTACGGGCCTCATCCAGATCGAGGTTTCCCGCACAGGCAGACGATCCGAACAAACTCTTGCCGAATCGTGCGCCTTCTTCGTCCGCCCAGTCGACCAACCTGACAGTGACCGGAGGTTTACCGTCATACTGCTCGTTGATCCGTCTGAGGATCTCAACGCCGGCTAGCAAGTTGAGGCAACCATCCAACCAACCGCCGTTGGGGACCGAATCGATATGGCCACCGATCAATAACGACCGCTCAGATTTTCCTTTGAGTGTGGCCCACACATTGCCTGCGGGATCGGAGTGAATCTCGACCGGCAACGCCTGCAGCTTTTCCCGGAGCCAGCCTCGAGCGCGACTCCAGGTCTCAGTAAAAGCGACGCGTTGTGCTCCATTTTCGTCCGCAGTCAATGCGCGGAGTTCTTTGAGTTCGGCAACCGTACGTTTCGGATTCAGCATGGGAAGGGGGTTCAGCCAGTAAGCAACGATGTCGCCAGGAATAAGTACAGGCAACGGAAAAAGGAGAATGGAGTAACGAGGAGGGCGCGCGTCCTCGCGCGCCGGGAAAACTGTGCATGAACCTGGAAACGCGACCTCGATTGACAAAACGCGATCGGCTCCGGCAACCACGGATCGCGAGGACGCGATCCCTCCCGGCCGAAATCGAGGACGCAGCGCGTATCCATTGAACAATCGCTCACAAACCGATCTTGAAATTTCTACCGAACCGTCTGAGGATCTGTGTTTACGTTTGCAACAGAAAGGGGACCCAGGACAAATGCCGACCCTAGCAACTACTGTTGACGGATTGAATCTACCCAACCCGTTTGTCATCGCCTCCGGGCCGCCAGGCACTAACCTTAATGTAATCAGCAAAGCGTTCCAAGAAGGTTGGGGGGCCGTTATCGCCAAAACGGTCAGCCTCGACGCTTCGAAAGTCGTCAATGTCGCTCCTCGCTACGCCAAACTGTTCTCTAGTGATAAACAGGAGGTCATTGGTTCGGAAAACATCGAGCTAATCAGCGATCGG
>JAFAHI010000230.1 GCA_019237325.1 Verrucomicrobiota bacterium
AAATCGCCTATGATGTTGGTTTTCAGTCTCTGACTCATTTCAATCGGATGTTTCGGAAAATAGTTGGCGAATCGCCAACGGCTTACCGCGAATCGAAGTCGGTGCGGCAACTATTGAACTAATGGTCGGTGCCAAGTGCCTTCCCGCAGCCACGGGACGAGTCCGACCTCCATATCTCAGTAATATAGTGGTTAGTACTAAAGACGGACACTAGATGCCGAATCGATTTGGGCCCAGTTTTGGTAGACAAATCCCGGAGCGGTTGATTCGCTGCCTAAACGGCGGTGCAGTTCGGTACGAGATTTTACACGAGCCATCGGATGCGGCAGACTCTGGGCGACGATTAATCGTCCCCGGCCTGATTGCAACCGCTGTGGTTAGGGCAGGAAAGCAACGTTTCCTAGCGGTAACGTCGACTGGATTCGACCTTGATTTGAAAAGATTCTCCAAGCTGGTTGGTGAACCGGTCCGTTTGGAGACCGAGGATGAATTTAAGTGGTTATTTCCCGACTGCGCGCTCGGAGCAATCCCCCCATTTGGCAATTTATACGGGTTGATCACGTGGGTAGACAACACTCTGATTAAGACAGAGCACATCGTTTTCTTTGCTGGGACTTTGATTGATTCAATTAAGCTCTCCTACTCAGCATACGAACAGATTGTTCAGCCAAACGTAGGCGCCTTTACTAACAAAAGATCCAGGTAGGCATCCGTACGCTCTGGGTTTGCGGCACAACGCAAGCCTAAGACTGACCAATCCTCGGTGAGTTAGTTTCCTCTGGCGGCCTTAAAAAGGAATACTGATCCAGAAAACCGCCTTGCGCGCCCCGTGTAGCCCGATTCTCACAGACACAACCCGACGAGAGCTTCAGAAGCGTATGAATATGTTTGAACGACGAAATTTGAGGGGCGTCCAGCTGCTCCATGATCCGATTTTGAACAAGGGCACGAGTTTCACCGAAAAGGAAAGGGATGTGTTCCGGTTACGAGGTTTGTTGCCGCCCCGGGTTAACTCTCAAGAGCAACAGGTGGCGCGAGCTTTGGAAAGTCTCCGGCGTAAGGACTCCGACCTTGAACGGTATATCTTCCTGATAGCTCTCCAGGATCGAGACGAGAAGCTTTTTTACAGGCTAGTCCTGGATCATTTGGAGGAGCTGGTTCCGATTATCTATACGCCGACTGTCGGTCGAGCTTGCCAGGAGTACGGACATATATTCCGCCGGCCGCGCGGCATCTTCATTTCTCTCGAGGACGCAGGTGAAGTTGCCAGCCTCTTGTGTAACTGGCCTTATAAGGATGTGCGTGTTGTCGTGGTAACCGATGGGGAACGGATTCTCGGTCTGGGCGATTTAGGGGCAGACGGCATGGGGATTCCCGTTGGTAAACTCTCTCTTTATACTGCCTGCGGGGGGATTGATCCGCAGCTCTGCCTGCCTGTCACCATTGATGTAGGAACCAACAATGAGGAGCTATTGAGTGATCCACTTTACATCGGTCGCGGGCATCATCGTGTCCGGGGCCCTATTTACGATGCCCTGATTAAAGAATTTATAGAGGCAGTCCAAGGCCTTTTCCCCCGCGCCCTAATTCAGTTTGAAGATTTCGGGAACAAAAATGCGTTCCGGCTTTTAGCGGAATACCGAAACAAAGTTTGCGCGTTTAATGATGATATACAAGGGACCGCTGCGGTCGTATTGGCAGGTCTCCATGCGGCTGGCAGGTTTACTAGAAAACCCCTCGCTGAACAGCGGTATCTTTTCTTTGGAGCCGGCGAGGCGGGAACAGGTATTGCAGATTTGCTAGTCGAGGAAATGAAGAACGGCGGCTGGTCCGAAAAAGCGGCGCGCCGTTGTTGCTGGTTTGCCGATTCAAAAGGCCTCGTGGTTAGCAGCCGGCATGATCTAGCCGAGCATAAGGTTCGCTATGCCCATCCTCATTCTTTCCTGGCGGATCCTCTCTGTATGATCGAAGCGGTTCGGCCGGCAGCAATTATCGGAGTGTCTGGTCAGCCGGGTATTTTTAGCGAACGCATCCTGAAACGCATGGCCGAGTTCAACGAACGGCCGATTATCTTCGCGCTATCAAACCCCACGTCGAAATCAGAATGTACGGCCGAGGCCGCTTACCGCTTTACTGAGGGACGAGCGATTTTCGCTTCTGGAAGTCCCTTTGATCCCGTTGTACTCGATGGAAGGAAATTTGTTCCGAGCCAAGGCAACAACGCCTATATCTTCCCCGGAATCGGGCTCGGGATTGTTGCCAGTGAAAGCCGCCGCGTAACTGATAGGATGATCTTAGCGGCAGCGCGAGCCTTGGCCGCCGAAGTTACCGAGACCGATCTGGCAGAAGGCCGGATCTATCCTCCATTGGCTCGCATTCGGGGAGTGTCTCTGAAAATCGCACTAGCGGTCGCAAACGAAGCCTACGATCAGGGGCTGGCTGCCGCACCAAGGCCGTCAGATCTTGAATCGCATATTCGGGCGCAAGTGTTCGTACCAGCTTATACCAACTACGTGTGATCCGCAGAAAAGGATGAAATCGCTCCGTAGGAGCAAAATATTTATAGCTACGCATAGGCAAATCGTGCGCCCAGCTCCGTAGGAGCGACATCTGATGGGCGCCTCAATGGCAAGATCAAGGGACGTCCTCCCCAGCTCAAAGAATCTAACCGTCTAACTAGTTTTACGCCTGATATGACGCTCCTACGGAGCTTCGGGTCTTTTGAACGTCGATCGCTACAAAGATGTCGCTCCTACGGAGCGGAGTGCCGGCCGCATCGGCCTTGCAACTTGTCCTCCGTAGCCGCAACCTCGATCCTGGCACGCCCTCAATGTCGGCCTCGCAAGCGAAGCAGCGCTCCACGGGCGGCACGCTCGGCGAAGGATGAAGCGAGGCAGCGCTCCACGGCGCCCGTAACCAACACTTCCGGCTTCCTCAATAAATAACAACCTGCGTTCGGCATTCGACAAGAAGAGTAAAGCGAATGCCGGTCGTGTGCTTTACGATCAGGCAGATAATAGAAAGCGGGCGATTATGAACCTGTTAGTCGGGCCTCCCGTCCAAGACCGAAAAACAATCACGCCTCATCGGTTAACCCAGCAACGAAGTAGGCTGTTAAGGATACGCGCCTCCCTGTCGCAACGGATTAAACGCCTGACTAAAGATGCGTTGGAAGATACGCCGGGATACAGCCTCCACATGGCTGACGCCGCGACTGACAGTTTCGATCGTGACCTCACTCTCGGCCTGGCGTCATTCGAGCAAGAAGCACTTTACGAGGTCGATGCCGCTCTAAAGCGAATCGATGATGGCGCCTACGGAGTATGCGAATTAACCGGACGGCCTATCCCCTGGAAAAGGCTGGAAGCAATCCCTTGGACCCGATTTTCTATCGAAGCGGAGACAGAGCTGGAGAATCCGTCCCATCCTCACATTGGTTCACTGAGGACGGTGCAGGCAGCCGGTGAAGAGTCTTTTGAGACGCCGTTCGATCTGGAGCTAGAAACGCTATCCGGAGGATTAACCGAAGAGCATCCTCGTCCAATCGGTCGCGAAGAGAATGTGTAGTGACTTGAGGTAATTCTATGAAGACCCCTGTTAACGTAAAGGAACGCCCTTTCCCGGCGCCGCTCGCGCGGAAACGTGGTTCCGCCTTTGCAAGCTACCGCGCGGCACGTTTTGGTGAGATCTTGGTTCCCACCGATTTTTCATTGCGATCGGATCATGCCATCAACTATGCCATCGAATTGGCTAAACAGTTGGGATCGCATTTGACGCTACTGCATGTTGTTCCGGCGCCTTATGCTATCGACTACACTTTAGGCGGTATCCCAAACGGCGAGTGGGAAAAAGTCCGGCATCGTGCGGATCAAAAGTTAGATGCGGTGCTACAACGGACAAAAATTAGATACGAATCTGTCGACTCGTTGGTTCGAATCGGGTCTGATCTGCACGAAGAGATCGTTGGCGCGGCCAGGGAAGTTTACGCGGACCTGGTGGTGTTGTCGACGCACGGCTATAAGGGATGGAAGCACTTGCTATTCGGAAGTGATACTGACAACCTGCTCTATGAGATCCCTTGCCCGGTGATGGTAACACAGTAGCATCGGACGGCCTCCTTTCCTAAAAAAGGTAGTCGCTATGAATTTCTCGGGAAAAAGGCTAGCAGAACGGCTCAACCATGAGAATGGCATCAAACCGGCCCAAGAATGCGAGGCTCGAAAGATCCGGCGATTGTTGAGGCGGCGTGGAAAACTGTTGCACAGGCGAACCATCATTCTGAGGGAGTTCGTACAGCTTGCCAAGGAAGCCCTGGTCCGCCTGAAGAAAACCTCGTCCATCAGCAGATGATGCAATGGTGTACAAGGCAACAATGGAATACTCATGCATGAGATTTCTCCGAATTGGCGGCCCACCACTGAGAGACGTTAGCGACTATCTCCGGAATGATCGCAGCCACGTCCACGCTTAAGTGGTCGCCGCAATCGAAGGATGCGCCCGCAACCGAGATCAATAAAGCCTTTGGCTTCGCGCCGAAGATAGTGCTCGCATGACCAAGCAAATTCGCCGGCGTGAAATAGTGCGTGAATGCTTCGGACGATTCCTGATCCAGGCTAATGGTCTCGCAGGTCCAACTACCTGGTTGTCCTCCGTAACAAGCATCGATAAAAATTACCAGCTCCGCCTTGCTGATCGGCTCCGCCAGCTCCGGGGTTAGTTGATGGACCGTCAAAACCGTTGCCGCATCACCGGCAAGGGCGGCCAGTTGATCCGCCACCCGCCATCCGATGCCGTCATCGCCACGAAGCGGGTTGCCATAACCGATGATAAGCAAATTAGTTCCGTTTGATTTCATCCAGTACTTCGCTCTCAGGCCCTAAAAGTTGGATATGGAGTGGCATCCGGCCGATCGCATGCGTGGAACAGCTCAAACACGGATCAAAGCAGCGAATCACAGCTTCAACCCGGTTCAGCATCCCCTCCTGAAGATGCGAACCTTTGACATAATGCTGCGCCACTTGCTTAACACTGCGGTTCATCGCCAGGTTATTGTGGCCAGTGGCAATGATCAGGTTTACTGACCGAATCAATCCATTCTCATCGATGGTATAGTGGTGAATAAGGGTGCCCCGCGGCGCCTCGGCAACGCCAATGCCCTCTGACCGGTTGGGCTCAGCAAAAGCCCGAACATGTTTGTCCCGAATGCCTGGTTCGCTCAAAATTTGCTCAATCCTCTCGATGCCATACAGAATTTCCACCAGGCGAGCGTAATGCTGATGGAACGAACTTAAGATCACGCCGCGGCGAAGCGCTCGGAATTCAGTCCATTCGGCATCTGCCTTTGGCGTACCGCAACGATCAATGATGTTTAGCCGAGCCAGCGGCCCTACTCGATAGATCCCTTCCGGATAGCCCGCGGGCTTGAAATACGGCGATTTCAAGTAAGAGAATGGCTCAACCGCTTCTGCTAAGTACTGCTGATACGTGGCAGGATCGACGCCATCGAGCACGATCTGACCGGAAGCGTCGACCAATCGAAGTACTCCGTCATAATGTTCCAGCGCCGCCGCCCGGCCGTTCCCGCCCTGCCCGACATAGCCTCCCGGCTTGCCCGACGTAGCTCCAGGAGTTTCAGACTCGGGCGTTACCAGACCCATAAACATGCTGGGAAAATTACCGAACACACGGATCTCTTCCCTAAACGTTTCCAGAATTCCTTTGTACCAGGACAATGTTCGTTCGATCAAAGTCACCGACTCGGGCAGCATAGTTAAGATTCGCTCCCTCTTTTCTTCTGATAGCGGTTCGCTGACACCTCCCGGCACAGCCCAAGCCGGATGGATCCGTTTCCCGCCGAGCATGGCGATGATCTCCTGACCAAATTTGCGGAGAGCAATCCCATCCTTAGCTAACTGCGGATGCGACTCAATGATCCCTAAAATATTCCGTTTTGCGGGATCACCATCCATCCCGAATAACAAGTCAGGCGAAGAAAGATGGAAAAAACTTAGCGCATGCGACTGTATCAACTGCGCCAGGTTCATAATCCGCCGCAGCTTGGCAGCGGTAGGCGGTATCTGCACTGCGAGAAGAGCATCGCACGCTTTTGCCGACGCCATCAGATGACTTACAGGACATATACCGCAAATTCTGGCCGTAATCGACGGCATCTCAGCAAAGGGCCGGCCTTCACAGAATTTTTCGAATCCACGAAATTGCGTTACATGAAAATGAGCGTCCTGGACCTCACCCGTATCATCCAAGTGAATCGTGATTTTTGAATGCCCTTCAATACGAGTGACGGGGTCGATGACAATTTGTTTAGGCATAACCTTTACGCTCCAAAGCGCGTTAGATTTGTTAGATCAGGCATCCGTCCGGCTAAGAGCTCGGTTAAGACGTAATAGATTGTATCTGCCGAAGGTGGGCAGCCCGGCACAAATACGTCGACCTTCACAAATTCATGAACGGGGCGTGCTTTAGGCAAAAGCCGCGGGACCACCTCGCGCGGGACTTGCTGGTTTAGCTGAGCGGTCTCCCGATAAGAGCGGTTTTCTACGACCGGGACCGGGAACCGATTCCGCATACTGGGAACGTTCGATGTAACCGCACAGTCTCCCAGGGAAACCAAAGTCTTGGTTTGCTTCCGGATCTTTTGGATTTTTTCCAGGTCCTCCTCACTGCTAACCGCCCCCTCAACCAAGACAATATCTACATTTTCAGGAAATTCCTTGGTGTCGACCAGCGGGCCATAGACCAGGTCTACTAGGCTAGCCAATTCTATCCAACGTTCATCCATATCCAGCGCAGACATATGGCAGCCAGAACAACCATCCAGCCAAACAGTTGCTAATTTCGGTTTGCTCATCTTGGTTGTTGGCGCATCAGGGTTAGGTAAGGCAAAAACTCGCGGCGTTTTGCCATCTCCGCGACGGATTTGCCTTTTTCAAAGAGCGCACCGGTCGGACAAACCTGAACACATTTGCCGCAGCTGGTGCAAGTTTGGGAATCACCCCACGGCTCATTCAAATCCGTTATCACTCGAGAATTTGTGCCGCGCCCCATAACATCCCACGTGTGAGCCCCTTCTATCTCATCGCAGACGCGTACGCAGCGAGTGCACAGGATGCAGCGATTATGATCGATCACGAAACGATCATGCGAGGCATCTACGTCGGCTTGAGGATAAAGATACGAAAATCTGACATGCGACATGCCGTGCTGCTGGGCAAGAGTCTGAAGTTCGCAATGGCCGTTAGCAACACAAACCGCGCAAATGTGGTTTCGTTCTGCGAACAGCAGTTCCAGAATCATCAGGCGATATTTACGTAATCGCTCCGTGTCAGTTTGCACTTCCATTCCTTCCACTACTTTAGTAACGCAGGCTGGCTGTAGTTTCGCTGAACCGGCTATTTCTACGAGGCATAAACGACAGGCTCCGACCTCGCTCAGGCCTTCTAGCCGGCAAAGCGTCGGAATCTTGATGCCAGCATCCAGCGCTGCCTCGAGCAGCGTTTGATCGTCTTCAGCGCTCACGTGCTGTCCATTGATGGTTAGGGTTTTCGCCATGGTTGCGAAGGAGTTCAGAAGTTCAGGAGTCAGGAGTTCAAAAGATTGTCGCACGGCGAAGTAACAGAAGGAAAGTTAAGTCCGCATTCGACGTCTCTAACCTTTTTCGAATGCTAATTCCCGGGCGTCGTTCTAGCTTCTTAGTAAATTTCACGTTTTTTGCTCCTGAACTCCTGAACTCCCGGACTCCTGAACTTCTTTATTCAACAGCTCCAGGTATTCGTTTCTGAAATAGCGCAACGTACTTAGCACGGGATTAGGCGCGGTCTGACCTAAGCCGCATAAACTGGTATGCTTAACCAAATCACAAAGCTCCTCTAACTGTTCCAAATCATTCCGTGTGCCGCGACGTTCAACGATCTTGGTTAATAGCTCGTACATTTGAACCGTGCCGGCGCGGCAAGGGATACACTTACCGCAGGATTCTTCCATGCAGAACTGCATGTAGAATCGGGCGACATCGACCATGTTGGTATGCTCGTCCATGACCACCATGCCACCCGATCCCATGATCGAGCCCAATCCCACCAGGGATTCGTAATCCACCGGGGTATCAAAATGCTCGACCGGGATACAGCCACCAGAAGGACCGCCGGTCTGTACCGCCTTGACTTTGGCTCCGTCTGGCGCCCCGCCTCCAAGGTCCTCGACTATTTCACGGATCGTAATCCCAATGGGAACCTCGATTAGCCCATTATTCCGAACCTTACCTGTCAGCGAAAAGACCTTGGTTCCTTTGCTTTTCTCCGTCCCTAGACTGGCGAACCAGTCCGGCCCCTTTTTCACGATGGGCACGATGTTGGCATAGGTTTCCACATTGTTGATCAAAGTCGGGAAGCCCCAGAGGCCGCTTTCCGCCGGGAAAGGAGGGCGCGGATGCGGTTGGCCACGTCGACCTTCGATTGAAGCCATTAGCGCCGTTTCCTCGCCGCAGACAAAAGCGCCTGCCCCAATCCGAAGTTCCACATTGAAATTGAAAGTGGATTCAAAGATGCCGTTACCCAACAGGCCATGGTGCTTGGCCTGACGAATCGCAGTCTGCAACCGGCTGACAGCGAGCGGGTATTCAGCGCGGACATAGATAAAAGCCTGGTCAGCGCCGACCGCGTAACCCGCGATAGCCATTCCTTCTAGCACCCGATGTGGATCACTTTCCAGCACACTTCGGTCCATAAAGGCGCCCGGATCGCCTTCATCGCCGTTACAAACTACAAATTTGCGCGTGCCCGGAGATTTAGCCACCGTGCCCCATTTAAGGCCAGTGGGATAGCCGGCGCCGCCCCGGCCGCGCAACCCACTTTTGAGAACGGCATCGATGACTTGCGACGGTTGTAATTCAGACACCACATGTTGAAGGGTTAAATAGCCTCCCGCTTCGATAGAGTCTTCGATTCGCTCTGGATCGATGCGGCCACTATTGGCGCACACAATCAATTTCTGACGACTAAAGAACGGATGTTTCGGATCACCAAGCTCAGCCTCAGCGCTGCCTCCACTAAGGCCTTCCACTATAGAGGCGGCGTTCTCCGGGGTGACGTGTTGGTAAAGAAGACCCGCCGGTTCTATCCCAACCATTGGCCCCTGGCCGCACGAACCCATGCATCCCACGCGCCTTACCTCGATCCGATTCTGTAAACCTTTTTCGGATACTGCCTTTTCAATTGATTCCTTGATTTCTGCCCCCCTTGAGGACATGCACCCCGCCGCCATACAGCATCGAATGCAGATTTCTTTGCGAGCCTTCTTTTCCTTCTCAGTTATCGCAATCAGCTGCTCAAGCACCATCGCCAATAACTCCTTCCAGTTTTTCCACGGCGTTGTCTGGAGTTCGATGCCCTGCGACGATTCCGTCATACACAACAGCGGGTCCGATGGCACACGCCCCGATACAACGAGCCGTGAGTAAGGATAGCTGTTTATCCGAGGTCGTTTCACCGGACTTGATACCGCTATACAGTTCGATAGCAGCTAATACCTGGCTCGCCCCTTTCACATAGCAAGCGGTACCCAAGCAGACAACGCACGTGTGTACACCTTGCGGTTTTAAACTGAAAAAGTTGTAGAAGGTCGCGACTCCGTACACTCTGCTGGGTGGGACTCGGAGTGCTCTGGCTATGAAGCTGAGGGCTTCTTTGTCGAGGTAGCCAAATGATTCTTGGACCGTATGCAAAGTCTCGATCAGGGCATGCCCGGCATACCCGAGGCGACGCATCTTCGCGTCCACGATCTTCCATCGTTTATCCTCTGATGGCAGAGGGGGCTTGATGACTTTCATTAATCAAAGTTGTCAGGTCCGGCTGCTACAGAGGACTCTACCAAAGTCTCTCATTTGGGCCTACTCTTTATTGGCTGAATGCGACCGGATTTTGGCCTCTCTTGCGGTAATTGTCCCGTAGGGACTAGTGATAGAAGCCAGCTAATTTATTGGCTGGCTACTATCATTTAGTCCTCCGGGACAACCGGCTGCACTCAATGCTGGCCACAACCTTCGGTTAGCAAACGCCAATCCTTGGCTAGCCAATCCAGCGGTTTTCTCGTAAGCTTTCTTCCAACCAAGGAGCCCCATTATCACTCCTCACGTCATTGTTATCGGCGCCGGGTCTACTGGATCGGCGACCGCGCATGATCTCGCGCTGCGGGGTTTACACGTCACCGTGATCGAGCGCGGGGAAGTTGCATTCGGTACAACCGGCCGCAACCATTGTTTGCTGCATTCCGGCGGCCGCTATTGTGTAACAGACCAGGAATCTGCGATCGAGTGTATCGACGAAAATCTTATCCTGCGTCGGATCATGCCGGATCTTCTCGAATTGAATGACGGTCTTTTTGTGGCGGTAACGGAAAGCGACCTGGCATTCAAGGAACGCTTCTTGGAAGGTTGCGCCGCTTGCCACATCCCAGCGCACGAGGTCACTGTCGCTCGCGCTCTGGCGATGGAACCCTTTCTTAATCCCACAATTCTAGCGGCGATTCAAATACCGGATGGAGTCTTCGAACCGTTTCGTTTCTGCCTCTCCTTTCTAGCAACCGCACTCAAGAACGGCGCCACCGTGCGGACCTTCACCGAAGTCACTGATTTCGTCTGCTCGGACCGGAACCCAACCGGAGTAAAAATCCGGGATTTTCGAACTGGGAAAACGGAGACGATCGGAGGTGACATCATTGTTAATGCAGCTGGGCCCTGGGCGGGCGAGATAGCCGCCAAAGCGGGCGTTAGCGTTCCGGAGGTACCGACCGCTGGAGTGATGGTCGCATTGGATTGCCGCCTCAACAATATGGTGCTCAACCGGCTGAATAAACCCTCCGATGGCGATATCGTAGTCCCACAGCGCGCAACTTCGGTCATTGGCACCACTTCCTGGAAGGTCGAAGATCCGGACTTAATCACGATCCCGCCCGAGCATGTGGAGCGCATGATTTCGCAGGGCGAGAAACTCATCCCGACAGTTAGGAGAGTACCGATGCGGGCCAAGATGGCCGTAGCGCGCCCCTTGATCGCGATGACCGGTACCGACGCGCGGGAATTGAGCCGTACTTTTGAGTGTTTCGACCACGCCCGTGACGGTGTGAATGGCTTTGTCACGATCACTGGCGGCAAAACGACTACAGCACGGGCAATGGCCGAGCGAGTCAGCGATATCGTTTGTCAGAAGTTGAATCATAAAGCGGAATGCCGAACCCGGGAGGTTCCGCTTACTTCTTATCGCTTCTTTTTTGAGCGGCAGAATGTTTTGAAACGCCGAGCGTTGGCTCAGCTCCAGACTAGTGATCGACCAAATATTGGCTTCGAAGAGAGAACGTAAATTGACTAGATTGAATATGTTGACGGTCCCAGTAGAAATCTTTCGGTTCAAGCCCGGACAAGCCCAACGTTACGACACGTTCACCGTGGAGATCGCGGAGACCGCCCATGTGATTGATGTTATCGATACAGTTTGGGCAAAGCACGATCCAACGCTCACCTTTCGACGCGCCTGCCACCACTCTTCGTGCGGTTCATGTGCTGTGCGGATCAATGGAGCTGAGAAGTTGCCCTGTATCGTTCGCTTAACCGATGTTTGGAACGGAAGAAACCCGATACGCATTGAGCCGCTCCGCAACTTTCCGGTGGTCAGTGATCTGCTAGTCGAGGTAGGCGATTTTTTCGAGCGCATGTCAGCTGCCAGCATGACGATCACTTGTGAAGCCGAAGGTTTCCTACCCTTAACCGTCGACACTTTTGCAGTCGCTGGTGTACTTCCAAAGACAGTCGAACTCCCTGACAACCTTTCTCGATTCAACCGTTTCGAGCAATGCATCGAGTGCGGTATCTGCATGAGCGCCTGTCCAACTATGGCAACCGATAATAAATTTATTGGACCAGCTGGATTGGCCGCGATTTATCAGGCCCGGCACAAGACCGATGATCCGACCAGAGTGAAACACCTTCTGGGTTTGGCCGACGGCGAACATGGTGTCTGGCGTTGCCACAGCGCCTTCGAATGTACGGAGGCTTGCCCCCAAGCCGTTGACCCGGCAAGCAAGATAATGGCCCTCCGGCGTGAACTCGCTTTGCGCCGCCTGAGAAAGATGTTCGGGCTCCGCATATAGCAAATAGCAAAGGACCCACATCACTCCATCACTCCAAACAGCTCGGCGCACTTCTCGGCCCAACGAAACGCCGGGTTGTTCCAAACGGAAACCTCCGCTTCCGCACTGGTTAGTTCGGGAGCCTCGCCCTACCAACACTCGACCATGTCAACACTTAACTACAGCAAAACAAGACAAGCGGCTCGCTGGTTCGACGTTCGCAGGCGCAAAGCCGGTATGTGGGCGTATGCCCTAAATCGTATCACTGGGATCGGATTGGTTGTTTATCTTTATCTTCATTTGGGAGTATTGAGCATGTTAATCCAAGGCCAGTCAGCCTGGGATGCATTTGTTGGCTTGGCCCGTTCGCCATTCTACCTGGCGCTCGATGTCATTTTGCTCGCTGGTATTTTGATCCACGGCCTGAACGGACTGCGGCTAGCAGTGACCGGTTTCGGCTTTAGTGCCGGCGCGCAAAAAGCTCTTTTCACTATCCTGATGATAAGCGGTGGCATCATCTTAATCGCTGCGGCCCTCAAGATATTCCAAATATGAGCGCAAATGCCTTTGATCAAGAATCTAAGCCAACCGTCGCTTGGCTTTGGCAAGTAGTGACAGGAATTGGGTTGGTGTTACTCCTCGGTCTACACATGGTTGCTAACCATTTCATCGCCAAAGGCGGCTTACGGGACTACGCCGCCGTCGTCGCCTACCTGCGTAATCCAATTATTTTGGTGTTAGAAGTCCTGTTTCTAGTCTGTGTCACGACGCATGCTTTGCTCGGGGTCCGAGCAATTTTTTTGGATTTCGGTCTCTCCGACAGGGTCGAACAACGGCTGAGCGGAGTTTTGAAATGGATAGGCGTTCTAACTATCGGTTATGGGTTAGTCGTTATGTGGTTCGTGATCCGGTAATCATCAGAATTCGAACGCTAGGTCAACCGCGAACACCTGCGAAGAGTTGAGCGGCGCCTTGACGGCGGAGCTGCTCTCCGATATAAAGCCAACGTTGGCAGGGTATTACAGGACCCGGGAAAGCGGCGAACTTCCCAGCAAGGATGCCCTACCTACATGACTACTAGCTTTCAAGTAGCCCCTAACCACGGCAATCGCCCGAGTCTGTTTAAAAGGTTGCGCTCTCACAGCTGACCGCAAGATCCCTCCTAAAAATGCAATCACACTTAGAGATACTTAAACTACTGCGCTCAAGTTGCGTGCCCAGCTTCGCAGTTTGGCTTCATGTTCTATTGTCCGGCACTCTTGCCAGCGGGAGTCCGGAGAAGAACGCGACGGCGACTTCGCCTGGGAGCCCGAACCTCGTGCTGATTGTAGCAGATGACATGGGTTTCTCGGATACCAGTCCATATGGTGGCGAGATCTTCACGCCAAATATCGCGAGCCTCGCTTATCAGGGCACGATGTTTATTAATTTCCATGTCGCACCAACCTGCACTCCGACTCGTGCGATGCTGCTAACCGGACGCGACAATCATGATGTCGGTGTTGGCAACATGAAAGAATTGCTGGCCGACAATCAGTACGGTAAACCGGGCTACGAAGGCGGATTAAATAGTCAGGCAGTAACGATCGCCACGATTCTCAGAGGGGCCGGGTATCACACGTATATGGCAGGCAAGTGGCACCTGGGTCAAACAAAGGAACAGCTTCCCGCATCACAAGGGTTCGAGGATTCAGTCGTGCTGGGCGAAGGTGGGGCTGATAACTGGGAAAAGAAGCCCTATACGCCAAAGTACAAAGCTGTTCACTTTTATGAGGGCCTTCGTGAGATTGACTTGCCGACAGATTTCTATTCAAGCAAGTTTTACACCGACAAACTGCTCGGATACATCGATAAAAACGTAAGCGATGGGAGACCGTTTTTTGGTTATCTGGCGTTTCAAGCCGTCCATCAACCGCATCAGGCGCCAGCGGAATTCACGGAGCGTTACACGTGGACCTACCGGGCCGGTTGGTCAGCAATCAAAGAAATCCGTTATCAGCGCCAGGTAGAATTAGGCATAATGCCACCAGGCCTCGAATTGCTTTCTATTCCTGGCATTCCGGACTGGTCTTCATTGTCACCCGACGAACAGCGGATGAGTGCCAAACGCATGGCCGTCTACGCCGGCATGCTCGAGTACATGGACATGAGCATCGGCCGAGTGCTTGCCTATCTCAAAGACAAGAACCTGCTAGACAACACGGTTATCGTGTTCATGAGCGACAACGGCGGAGAGGCTACCGAGCTCCTGGATTCCTTCCCGGATTATTATCGGAAGAACTTCGATCTAACCTACGAGCGTCTAGGCGAAAAAGGAACCTATTCAGAATATGGTCCAGGCTGGGCCAATGTGGCCATGACCCCATTCAGCGGTTTCAAGATCATGACGTCTGAAGGTGGGACCCGTGCGCCTCTCGTTATCCGATATCCAAAGAAGGTCGCAGAAGGTCAAAGAACGGACGCGTTTGTCTCCGTGCTCGATATCGTGCCCACCTTGCTCGATTTCGCAGGCGTGCAGGCTAAAAACTCGGGCACACTGGCCGGACATACCATGACGCCGCTCCTTGGTGGTAGTTCAAAGAAGGTTCACGAAGGCACCGAGCTCTTCGTGGCTGAGATTGCTGGCAATGTCGCTTTGTATCGCGGCGACTACAAGTTAGAGCGCAACTTGCCGCCGTTTGGGGACAAGCAGTGGCACCTTTACAACTTACGTCTCGACCCAACCGAGGCGCACGATCTTGCTTCGACTGATTCGGACTTGGTTAAGAGCCTGACTGGAACTTACGGGGACTACATCAAGCAGCATAACCTGGTAGAGGTGCCCGATGGCTACAGCGTCATCGAGCAAGCCAAAAAGAATATGGCACGCGGCGACCATTAGCAGCGATGAAAATCAATATCTTCACTGTCGTCTTAGCCGCGTCGCTCTTTCCCTGGTGCGGGCATGCCGAAGAAGGAGCGAGCGGTCACTATGTCCCGGGCGTGACGGCAGATTTCATGGACGCACTTCCCAATGATTCCGGACTCGCGGCCGTGAACCTTTTCACGTTCTACAACGGCGGGGCCGGGGTGAACGAACCGTTCGACTTCGCCGGCCGCTTGACCTTCGGAGTCGAGGGAACTGTTTATGCCGATACGCTCGGTTTGCTCTATAAGACACCACTGCAGATCCTGGGCGGCAATTATGCTGCGCTTATTGCGATTCCCATAGTTTCGGTGGAGGTGAAAGCTCAGACAGAATTCAGCGGCCCCCGCGGTGGACTTTTGTTGGGTCACAATTTAAAGGACACGGCCAGCGGCCTCGGCGATATTACCATTTATCCAATTATTTGGGGATGGAAACAATTCAATGGTGACCTGAAAGAGGATCTGCGCTTTGGTATTTATGCCCCAACCGGATCGTACACCACCGGTGACCTGGCTAACGCCGGCAGAAATTTTTGGACTTTCGAGCCTAGTTTTTCGATCAGTTGGTTAAGCAGCAAGATCGGAACGGAAATCAGTCTGTTTTCCGGATTTGATTTCAACACCGAAAATGATGCTACTCAGTATCAAAGCGGCGCCGTCTTTCATCTTGACGCTACGATGGCACAGCACCTTCCTCTGTCCGGTGGATTCATTGGTGTTGGAGCGAACGTTTTCTATTACCAACAGATTACAGCTGACGGCGGGTCCGGGGCTAAGCTTGGCTCTTTTGAAGGCACGACTACTGGCATTGGCCCGGTACTTTCTTATGCGAGGAAATTCGGAAAAGTCGACGTGGTCGGCGAAGTGAAATGGCTCCCTGAGCTCAGTGTCGATAAACGCCTGAAGGGCGAGTATCTGTGGGTCAAGCTTGGGGTGGTCTTTTGATCCAAACGGGGTCTGACGGAATGCTAAATATTCGAACCTCTTCCAGACGAGGCCGCTGCCACTTGGCAACTGCGCCCGTCTGGTCTGGCTTGGCTATTGTCTCCTTCTTCCTGTTTCAACCCGCTCAAGGGACCTGTGCTACCGAACCGGTCGCGGAGTCAGGTCAGGATAAAGCCTCTTGCCCACCTGGCATGGTCTGGATCCCAGGCGGTGAATTCACCATGGGGACAGACGACCCGCGCAGCCTTCCCAATGAACGGCCTGCACACCGAGTGAAAGTCGAAGGCTTCTGGATGGACATCCATGACGTAACCAATGCGGAGTTCGCCAAGTTCGTCGAAGCGAGCGGTTATGTCACCACTGCAGAAAAAAAAACGGATTGGGAAGAACTGAAAAAGCAATTACCTCCAGGTACACTGAACGCCAATAAATGACCACCTGCTTTAATTTATGCCCCAGGAGTTAACCATAAAAAAGGAGTCTGTAATAGATTAGCAAATCACAATAGCCTTAGATAAAATGAGAAGACAATTTCTTGTCCACGGCTTGTCATTGCTCACGGCGGCGATAGCCTCCGTCGGGAGCACCGCATCTGCTCAAGTGCCCAGCAAAAA
>JAFAHI010000238.1 GCA_019237325.1 Verrucomicrobiota bacterium
GGGTTCCCGCACACTGATGTGCCCGCGCAGCCAGGTTTCAAAACCCAGCGTTGACTGCACAATATTTCTCGTCGGATTCATTTTTGACGTTCGGTTGCGGCTTCGGCTTTCACCGGCTACGGGGCGATAAGTTTCGGCTCGCACTGACGCCCATCGTACCAAATATGGGAAAACTAACAACTCTGTACTATCAGGTTGTTAGACAAATTAGTGGGGCATTGCCCCGGAGGGCTTCCTACTCGTCCTCGTCCTCGGCTCCGGGCACGTGGAGTGATGGAGTGATGGAGCACTGTGCGCGCCGAATTCTGCTGCCCTTTCAGGGCTAATGCATCCGCTGGATTATCCTGGGGTAAAACCCCAGCCTGAGTCCTGTTATCCCTTCGGGATAGGTCCGGTAATGCTATACGGAACAGAAAACCCGTGAGCACCGGCCTAAGTTAAACCACACACACCCTTTCGAGGACGAGGACGACGACGAGTACGAGGACGATTATGGCCATTTCCTCACCGCAGCGCTCGGGCGATCTGATCGCTGAGCTCCGTGATGGCCGATGAGAGTGACGCCACCAATTGGGCGTCGTTCCCAAAGGTCCAGCCTGCTCGCCGGATTGTCACCGACTTACTGGCAACCACCCCGCCTCCAGGGCCCAGGACCTGCCACGTCCCAGACAATAGCACGTCCCCACTTTCATGCCCTTCAAAGTGGGTGATATGCACTGCCACGTCGTAAGTGTGAGCCGGCACACTGAACGCCGGCTGAAATCCGGCGGCCGAGATTCCTAGCCGATTCAGGTTAGAAGCAATACCCAGCGAAATCGTTTGATCCAGCGATAGTGCCCAAAGCCCGGTTGGCGAATATCGAATTTGGTCGCCGTTGAAACTGGCCAGGTTAGTTCTATTCAGATAGGCCGGCACTTCCACCCGCCGGACATAAACGCGCACTGCTGCTGCGGGCCGAGGCGGTTTCGCCGGTTTCGCCGTTGCCCCACTGCCAGTTAACATAAAATACGTGGCCAACGGTTCCGTCGTCGCACATCCGAAAAGCAGACTTACACCCAAGGGTAGCAGAATGGTCAGCCGCATCGCACTATTGGGGTGATTTTGCCGGTTTCCGGCCGAAGATGATCGAATTGGGATTTCGTTCCAGAAACTCCGAGAGCCGCTGTAATGCGTCGGCCGCAGAGCCGATCTGCGATAAAGTGCTGTCTAACTGATACCGAAAACTGGAGTTCGAACTCAGCATTTTGTCGAGGTTGCTCGTCGCTGCCTGGAGTTGAGCCATTGTCTTCTTCGCTTCTTCCAACGTCGGGTTCAAATTGGCGCTAATTGGGTCAAGCTCGCCCTGAAGCTTCTTGAGAGTAGTATCTAACTGGTCAAAAGCCGTTTTCACGCTGGTCAACGCGCCCCTCAAATCCGGACCATTTATTAGATCGTTAACGGACTTCCCGATTCCCGCCAAATCCAACTCATCAATCCCAGTCTTGGCGCTCACAATCAGAGCTTGCAGGTCCTTCGAGATCGTCAGAAAATCGACATTTCCGAGATTAGTGAACGCCTTGGTTACATTGGTTAAGATCGCTTCGATATCGGACGGCTGCACCGGTATCTCGAGCGCATGATCGCTGGGGTTCTCGTGATAGGTGAACGGCGCTGCATCCTTGATGAAATCTAGCGAAACGAACAATTGTCCGCTGATCAAACTCTCGAAGTCCAAACGGGCGCGTAACCCCTGCTCTACGCGAATCTTTGTCCCTTCCACGTCGAAAAGGCTAAACTTCGAACTGCCGCCGAAATCTTTGGAAAATTGATTTTGGTCAACTTGATAAAAGACCTTCGCGTAAACGGGTTGCTCTGCTCCGCCGATACCCAGAAGAACTCGGGTGACTTTACCGATGGTGACCCCCTTAAACTTCACGTTCGAACCAGGTGCAAGCCCACTCACGGACTGGGTAAAATAAGAAACGTAGGTCTGCTTCTTCGAGAATAGATCGGTAGTGCCAAAGAAGAATACCGCACCAATCGCGATGAGGATCGCCCCAAGAACAAAGACACCGATCAATGTGGGATTGGCTTTTGTACTCATTTTGATTCTTCTCCTGACTGGCCCCGGAGCAAGAACGTCCGGACCTTAGGATCGCTCTTACCTTCCTTCACCAACTCTTTCGGATCGCCTTGCACGAGCATCCTTTTCGTTTCGGCATCGAGAAATATCGCCGTATCTGCGATGGCGAAGATGGAAGCTAGTTCATGGGTCACCACTACCAACGTGGTCCCCAAGCTGTCCCGCAGCCGGAGAATTAGATCATCCAGCCGGCGAGAGCTGATCGGGTCCAAACCGGCAGACGGTTCATCGAAGAAAAGGATCTCCGGATCGAGCGACATTGCTCGCGCTAAACCGGCGCGTTTGCGCATTCCACCGCTGATTTCTGATGGGTAAAAATCCTCAAAACCTTTGAGACCGACTAGGGACAGTTTAAGCGAAGTAAGCTCTCGGATCTCGTGATCGGATAGCTTGGTGTACTCTTCCAATGGTAGAGCGACATTCTCTGCCAGCGTGCGCGTGCTCCATAAAGCGCCACCTTGGTACAAAACACCGAATGACCTTTGGACTTGCTCCTTTTCGTCTTCGCTGGCTTTGGAGAAGCTCCTTCCGTGGTAGTAAATGTCTCCTTTCTCGACTGGTTTCAAACCGATCAAATATTTAAGCAAAGTACTTTTGCCGCAGCCGCTTCCTCCCATAATCACAAAGACCTGCCCAGGCTGCACCCTAAAATTAATATCCTGCATTACTACATACGAGCCGTAGTTCATCACTAGGTCACGCACCTCGATAGCGGGAGGCCGTGCAGCTGTTGAACCGCTTGGCGCGACAGTATCACCATCGGATGTAGGTAGGCTTTCTTTCGTATCCACTTAAATTTGAGTGTCTAGGGTGCCCGACATACGAATGCCCGTCAAACGCTGGGGTCGGACTTATCCCGAAGGGACAAAAGGATTGAGCCTGAAGTTTTAACCCCAGGGATAGATCCAATCCATAAACATACCCTGAAAGGGGGACAGACAATTCGTTTAAAATCTGGCTCGACATTTGGTAGTGCAAGCCCCGCTCTGCCGCCCCTTCAGGGCGGACCATCCTTTTACCGATACCCGGTGTTAAAACCCCGGGCTGAGTCCTTTTATCCCTTCGGGATAAGTCCAACAAATCCCTACGGGACAAACACTACACAATGACATAACCGCTACAGCTTCAACACATCTAGTACCACGTCAATGATTGCGTCGGACGCGACGATCCAGGTGATAGCGAGCACCACCGCCGACGTCGCTGCATTACCCACCGCAGCGGCGTTGTTTTGGCAATTCATGCCTCGCTGGCATCCGGTTAAAGCCACGATCACTCCAAAGACGCCTGATTTGACGACACCGGTGATAATATCTTCTAACCCCATCGATCCGACGGTCTGGTTCCAGTACTGAAGCAAAGTGATATGAAGGACACCCAGACCAACTACCGCGCCGCCGGCAATTCCCAGTAAATCCGAATAAAAACCCAGCAACGGCATCATGAGAAACAGGGCAACAACTCGGGGCGAAACCAAGAAATCCATCGGCGATATTGCCAGCGTGTCGAGGGCATCGATCTCTTCGGAAACTTTCATACTGCCTATTTGAGCAGCAAAAGCAGCCCCGGTCCGACCAGCCATAATCACGCCAGTCATAATCGCGCCCATTTCACGGGCCATGGCCACCGCAACCAGGTTAGCCACGTAAATACCAGCTCCGAATTGCCTTAACTGAATTGACGCAACAAAAGCTAGGATCAATCCGGTTAAGAAACTGATCAGACCAACGATAGGCAATGCTTGGAAACCAGACTCCTGCATCGTTAGCCAAAAGAGTCTCCAGTCGACTTTCCCCTTGCCCGTGGCAATTCGCATAAGGCTAAGGACGCATTCGCCAATGAAGGTGGCGGCCGCCGTGAAAGCGCTCGATTGCCCGATGGCCCAGGCTCCGAGCTGATAAAGGAATGAAACGTGGCCCGCGTGACGGCTCTTCGTTTCAGCTTCCGGTACCGCTTTTGCCAGCGCAATTAAACTACCTACTCCCTCTGGCAAATCGTGTAAATCGAGTGCTATTTGGTGCGCCTGGCACCACTCATCAACCTCAGACAAAAACAAGAGCAGGCTGCTGTCCCAAGTTCCCAGGTCTTGACCGACACAACGAACGCGCGTGATCCCGTCCGCCGACTGCACTTCGTTGAGCGTCGTCGCTGATTTAGGACGAACGGAACCTTTTAGATTCCAGGTGCCCCCTAACGCGATAGTTGCCTCCTTCTCCTGAAGGCTAACCTTCGCAAACGCCGCCGGCGCCCCTTCAGATTCAACAACGGATCTCATCGGTGTCCGTTTGGCGTTTGGCGTCCGGCGTTTGGCGTTCGGCGTTTGGCACGCGGCATCGCTGCCTCTGACTCACAATTATTTGCAAGGGTACGCATTAGGCTGGTTTCTCATTTGTTTCCGCCAAGTACGCTGCCGATCCTGTGAAACGCGGAACGTTAAACGCATTCGATCTCATGAATTTGCTGACTACCAGCCGCTGAACCGACGCTCTGTGTCGGTTCAGCGGCCACAGCCTAGATCGCCGATAAATCCCTGACGGATTTATCGGCGATCTAGGCTCAGGCTTCCTCTTCTTCCTCTTCCTCTTCGGGGATGACCACCATGTCGGTGTTAGCATTGAAGTCCATTAACCCGGCATAACGGCCCCAAGCCACCATGGTCTTCAGGATTTTCTCCGGGTTCTCATAGGGCAGCGCAGCGGCAATATCGTGCATTACCGTTTCCGCCGAGACCTCTTCCTGGACCTCCAAGTAACTGAGAATGATGTGGAACAAACGGAGTTTTTGTACCTGTTCGGCAAAGATGGTTTTCCGAGTTTGTCGGTCCGATTCAAAGAAACGTTTACCTAAGTCAGTCAGCTGCACGTCATCTTTTGGCGTATTGACGAACTCGAGAATTTCGCCTGCCTTTACGATGGCAATGGTCTCGCCGAAATCCTTTCCGATCTCGTCTGAGACATCGTAGATATTGTCGAGATCCGGGGAATCGTGAAGAATGCTGATTAAACCTAGGATCTGGTTGACGCCAACTGTCGGGATTGACTCCATACGGGCTCGAGCCCGAGAGATTGGTTTGCCGGGAGTAGGCGGCGGTTCAGGCGGAAGATCGGGCAGCGCCTGTTGCGTAATCGTGTCGTGAATCACCTTCATCAGTCGCTGAAACTCAGGGTGATTTGAGTTCCGCGGATACGGTAAATGATTCTCTAATATTAACCCCAGGCGACCAGGGTGCGGGAACAGAATACAAATACGAGTCGCCATCTCCACCGCTTCTTCAATGTTGTGGGTAACCATGAAGACGCTGGACAGCGTGTTACCTCCTCGCCACAAGCCGACCACTTCCTCCCGAAGACCTTCTGCGGTGAGCACGTCGAGCGCACTGAATGCTTCATCAAGGCAGAGGATCTTGGGCTCGGATACCAGGGCTCGAGCAATCCCGACCCGTTGCCGCATCCCACCGGAAATTTCCCGCGGATAGGCCGAGTGATAGTTATTCAGGCCGATCAGATCAATCGCCTTCTCCACTGCCTCGGCTTTCTCGTCTCGAGACATTCTTTTCGCTTCCAAACCAACCATCACGTTCTGCTCAACTGTGAGCCAGGGAAAAAGCGCAAACGTCTGGAAAACAATGGACGCATGAGGATTAATTCCTTCAAGCGGTTCTCCGTAAGAGAGTACCCGTCCAGTCGTTGGTTTGGTTAGACCGGTAAGACATCGCAGCAAGGTCGACTTACCAGAACCGGATTGCCCCAAAAGCGCTAACAGCTCACCTTCCCGAATTGATAGGTCGATCTGATCCAGAACCTTGAGTTCCCGGCCATGACCGACAGTAAAGCTCTTCGAGACGTTGCGGAGCTCCGCGATGGTGGGAGCTTCGGCCGTGATCGGAATTGGCGGGGAAGTGAGCTCGGTGGACATAAAAATCAATCTAAATGGAAGCGATGTTCAGCATAGCTGTACAGCCGCCTCCACAATAGCTTATTAATCACTACTACGAAGATTGCCATCGTCGCGGTGGCACAAATCAGTAAAGGCGTTCCATCTGCTTTCTGACTAACATCCGCAATAAAAGCGCCCAGTCCCGTGGCTTCAAGATGTCGATCTCCCCAGTTAGCCACCTCCGCAACAATGGTGGCGTTCCATGCACCGCCGGCCGCCGTGCATGCTCCGGTAATCCAGAATGGGAATATGGCCGGGAGGATTAATCTTTTCCAAATCGGCCAGCCCCTCAATCCGTAGGTTTTAGCTGCCTCTTTGAGATCGTTCGGGATAGCCATCGAACCGGCAATTACATTGAACAGGATATACCATTGGGTACCCATCGCGATCAGTAAGATGCAGCCCCAATTCATGTCGATTTGATACCGAACAAAAAGGCCAACAAACAAGGGATAGACCATGTTCACAGGGAACGAGGCAAAGATCTGCGCCAACGGTTGAGCGAACGTTGCGACCCGTTGTTTGGAACCAATCCAAACACCGATTGGCGTCCAAATTAGCGTGGCTAAAAGTGTCACCGCGAAGACCCGCCCTAGGGTTACGAAGCCCAGCCCGACAATTTCGATGATATCGTTGACAGAGACATGCCGATAGATGGCGTCAAAACCGGACATGGCGCCAAAACCGACTTCAACCAGCAGCGCCAAAAGGAGGATCATTCCGACGACCTGCCAAATACGAGGACCGATCTTGGCCGGCCTCGATCGCTCGGTCGTGGTCCTGGATGCAAGCCGTAATCGAAGATCCTGATAGAATTCAGCTACAGGAATCAAAACGTGCTCCCCAAACCATTCAAAAACGTAAGCTCGGTTCAACACATTGTAGAACCAGGACCTTGGCGTGTAAGCGGATTCGGTGAGCTCAATCTTGAACCTATCAGCCCAAACGAGCAGTGGCCGCCATATGAGCTGATCCGACGCAATAATTACCGTCAGCATGGCGACGACGCCCCAGAACGCACCCCAGTTGTCTCCCTTGCCCACCGCTGTGGCCATATATGAACCCAGCCCGGGCAGCTTAATATCTTTTCCTAGAACCGAAACGGCCTCACTGGCGCTGACGAAGAACCAGCCGCCTCCAAATGACATCATCGAATTCCAGATGAGACTGTGCATCGAGGCCGGCACTTCCAGTTTTCTAAAGCGCGTGAGTGGTCCCAGCCGGAAGTTTGTCGCTGCCTCCTGCAGATCCTGCGGAATGGTTACCATGGAGTGATAAAATCCGAATACCATGTTCCAGACCTGACCGGTAAAAATCGCGAAAATGCTGGCGCATTCGACGCCAAGAAGTGAACCGGGAAAGAGACCGATAAAAAACGTAATCGTAATTGTCAGGAAACTGAGCACCGGGACAGACTGCATGATGTCCAAGAACGGCAGGATAAACGCTCGTGCGATCCTGCTCTTCGCGGCGGCGTAACCAACCGAGAATGTGAACAACAGCGAACAACCGAACGCAATCCACATCCGCAAGAGGGTTCGGCCGGCGTAATAGGGAATCTGACTGAGATCGGTGGAGATAGCCAGCGACTGGGACGATGCATCGAATCGCGTCACCATCCCCTTTCCAAACTCCAAAATGCTCCAGAGAACTCCCAAAACACCCGCAAAGACCAGGACATCGATGAACGAAAAAGATCGCCGGCCTTCCGGAGCTGCGAGTTGAGGGGCAGTGGATTTCACTCGGGTGCTCTATGGCTAGGAGCGTCTGTCTTTGCAAGTCCTAAGTTCCTAAGGGTTCTAGGTTCTAAGTCTTAAGTTTTAGGTTTTAGGTTTTAAGTTCAATGTTCGACCGCAGGGCCAGGACACAGAACGAAGGCGCGGCGTAACTTAGAACCTAAAACCTTAAACTTAAAACCTTGAACCTTTAGCGCCCTACTTCCACGCCAAGACGAGCGCTCCACAGACTATCAGACACACCCCGAGGCTTTCCCGCATTGAAAGACGCTCTCCTAGGAAAAGCACCGAGATCACGATGGCGACCACCACACTTAGCTTGTCAATCGGAGCGACCTTCGCCACTTCACCGATCTGCAAAGCCCGAAAATAGCAAAGCCAGGATAGACCGGTCGCAATCGCCGATAGAGACAAAAATAGCCAGGACCGCAACGGCAACCGAAGCAAGTCACCAGCTCGAGAGGTAGTCAGCGCAATCCCCCAAGTAATCACCACAATAATAGAGGTGCGGATCGCGGTCGCCAGATTCGAGTTGATAGAGACAACCCCGATTTTCGCGAACACGGCAGTTAACCCGGCAAATAGCGCGGACAGAAGAGCCCAAATCAACCACATAGTGAGAAGTGAGAAGTGATTGGTGAGAAGTGAGAGGTTATTCCGCGTTGGGCGGCGAAAGCCCGTTAATTATAGACGCGATTTTAGGTCTTAAACAAGGTCATTGGTTATCGCTGCTTTGCCGACCTGCTTCTCACTTCTCACGTCTCACCTCTCACTTCTCACCATTCCCTTCCGCCGTGCCCAGCGCCGCCAGATGCATCACCTTCTCTTCCGTAGCTTCTGCTCGAGTTACTTCGCCAGTGAGCCGGCCGTGACGCATAATCAAAATGCGATCGGCAAGGGCGAGTACTTCCGGTAAATCGCTGGAAATCACTAAAATGCCCATTCCTTCGTGTACGAGTTCATCAAACAATGCGTAGATCTCCGCCTTGGTGCCGATATCGACTCCGCGGGTTGGCTCGTCCACAATCAGAATTGCCGGTTGAACCGCCAACCATTTTGCCAGCAAAACCTTCTGTTGGTTTCCCCCGCTCAGAAGTCCGGTTCTCTGATCAAAACTCGGGGTTCGTACTCGCAATCGGTCGACATACTTGCCGATCAAATCATTCTCAGCCGCGTGATCTACGAACGGCCCGCGAGCTAACCGTCGCAGAGCGGCGCTGGAAATGTTGGTCCCTACCCCTGCTCCAAGAACCAGTCCCATCGTTTTGCGATCCTCCGGAACGTAGGCAATTCCGGCATTCAAAGCAGACTTCGGTTGACGGAAAATTGCTTTCTTGCCCTTCAACCAAACTTGCCCTCGATCCGGTGGAGGTGAGCCAAAAATACCGAGCGCCATTTCGGTTCGACCGGCGCCGATCAACCCTGCCATGGCGACAATCTCTCCTCGCCTAACTTCAAAGGAAACTCCTTCATACTGCCCCTTCCGAGTCAGATCTTCGACCCGCAACACCACCTCACCCGTCGGTTCGACCACATTGCGATGAAACGCCAATAACTCACGACCAACCATCATCCGAACCGCCTCGGCCTCAGTCGTCTCCTGGGTCTTAACCGTCCGGACATGTTTCCCGTCGCGTAAAACGGTGAGGGCCTGGCAAAGAGAAAACACTTCCGGTAACCGGTGAGAAATGTAGAGGATCGTGACACCGTGCGCTTGAAGGTCGGCGATCACTCGAAAGAGAATCGCGGATTCGACTTCAGATAGGCTCGAGGTGGGCTCGTCCAAAATCAATAGGCGCGGATTCCGGATCAAGCTCTTGCAGATCTCGATCAGTTGCTGCTGCGCAACCGTCAAATTCCGAATAATCGTATCGGGATCGAAGTGGATACCAAGACGTTGGAAGACCTTGAATGTGCCCTCACGCAACTTCGCTCGATTCAGGAACACGCCACCCTTGCGAGGCTCGGACCCGAGAAAAATATTCTCAGCGATCGATAGGTTCTGCGCCAGATTCAATTCCTGATAAACGATGGCGACACCTTTAGCCTGCGCCTCCGCCGGATTAGCGAACCTGACTTTCTCGCCGAACAGTTCGAGCTCGCCAGCATCGGGTTGGTGAACACCGGCAATGACCTGCATCAAGGTGCTTTTACCCGCGCCGTTTTCGCCCATCACCGCATGGATTGTTCCCTCTTCGACCTCGAAAGACACATCCTGTAAAGCCTGAACGCCAGGAAAATGCTTGGAAATGCCTTGGATCTTCAGGATAGCGGGCATGGGGGGGCGGGTTGGGAGCGTATCGGAGCATCAGCACTCCGGGGCGCGAAGGTCAATAGTGAAAGGCGAAAAGTGAAAGGTGAAAGGAATTCTTCGCGAAGCGGGAGGCTCCGAAACATTCCGGAAGAACTATGTCACGCTGGGGCACCGCCCTCTCTTTTCACTTTTCACTTTTCACCTTTCACATCGACCACGCCCCCGATCAGCGCATGTCTCACCCCGGCCTCCCCGGCTCCAGAGGCTCCTGGCTCCTACTTTTTCCCTTGCTTCTCTCCACAAAACTAAGAAAAAGGCTCTTTCACATGACGTCGTACTCGCAGTATTTCCCGATCGTCTTAGCCGTGCTGTTCGGAGCCAGCTCGCTGGCCATGGGCCAGGACGCGAAATCAATGCTGAAAGCGCCCGCGGTCTCCGCGATGGATCACGCCTCGGCTACTCCCAGTCCCAGCGCAACGATTTCCGAGGCTGAAAAGAGAGTCCTTGATGCCGAGAAGACCGCGCTCCAGGACGCCGCAAACAAGCTCTGTAACCAGATCCAAATCGAAGAGAACGATCTGTATCACCGTCTCAGCTTCTTAGAAAAACCGGATAGACTCGATCCCAATTCTTACGCATCGCCGGACGAGATCAATCAATGGCGAACCCTCCTTCA
Organism: Verrucomicrobiota bacterium; assembly: GCA_019237325.1. Taxonomy (GTDB): domain Bacteria; phylum Verrucomicrobiota; class Verrucomicrobiia; order Chthoniobacterales; family JAFAMB01; genus JAFAVN01. The sequence goes on from JAFAHI010000238.1 coordinate 10,725, forward strand.
ACAGTTCAAAGATAAAGCTACCAAGGTCGATGGTCTTTACCGGGGTCTGGAAAAAAACTTCGATGCGGAGGTCCGAAATTCGAAAGTCACTATCGATCCGGCGATCACGTCCAGGTTCAAAACGATCCTCCTGGGAGCATTCCCTTGGGACACAATCAACAAGAAAAGCCTTCTGCTGACACAATACGCCGAAGACCACCAGAAGCTGCTGGATTTCTATCAGAAAAACTGGGGGACTTGGCGGCCAGCCGGCAAAGACGGCAAGCCAGTTTTCGAATCAGCCTCCTTAACCACAGCTTATAACAAGCTTCGCGAAGAGACTGTGTCCATCGGGCACCAACTCGAACAAGAATATATCGCGATGACTCGTTAACCCCCCAGAAAATGCGTTGCCATTCATTCATTCTCGCCGGCCTGGTTCTCTTGGGTACCCAAGGCTTTGCTCAGACACCACTTCTATCGCCTTCGCTTCCCGGATCCCCCTCGCTTCCCGGCGCACGCCGGAACCTATCGCCGGTACAGAAAGGCTCGGCATCAAAGGAGACCGCAGAGGAACAAAAAGCGAGAACCGAGGAACTCATGGCCACTCTAAAGGACCGCATCGCAGTGGCTACCGACAAGGTCATGACCAAAATTATCGATCAAGAGAAGGATCTTCGGATGCGGCTTGGCTATTTCGAAAAACAAGAACGTTTTAACCCGAACAGCTTTGCCAGCCAGGAAGAACTCCAAAATTGGCAAAAACTAGCTGACGAATTTCAACAGAGCCGCGACCAGACCGCAAAGCTGTATGGAGATGCGAGCGAAAACCTGGAAGCTGCACTTTTAGAGGTAAAGATTGCACCCCAGCTTGCTTCAGCGATTCGAAAAGAAATCATCGCCACATTCCCCTGGGACGATATTGTAAAAAAAGACGATCTACTGACGACCTATGTTGGCTACCATCGCCAGTTGCTAACCTTTTTCGATCAAAATTGGAAAACGTGGAACTCGGCTAAACCTTACTTTGCCGACCAAAAAATCGAAGCCGATTACGAAAAGCTTTGCCAACAGATCACCTCTGCCGGCAAGGAGATCGATACGATCTATAAGCGGGACAACTTTTAGAGGGTGGCAGGGCGAAAGACTCCGGCGCGTCTAGGGATCGCCACCGTGGAGCATTGCCTTCCCGCGGCCGCGGGACGAGGCCGAAGCGGTCGGCACAATGGAGGGGAGCCGCTTTTACCCGGACCCCGTTTGCACGCACATTCTTGAAACCCCGCGTTTGCCAGGTGGGCCTGTGCGAGCAGGCGGCTCCCGCGAACGTCTCCTGACGCCCCTACAACCCACCGCGATTCACTTCGTTCCTTATCAATGCAACGCGATATGGCCAAACCGCATCCTGGGACGTTTTCGGGAGCCGCCTGCTAGACAACGTCTCAGAAATACGACGGTTGTTTGCGCGATCAGCTCGGGTTACGGGGGAACGTTTAAAAGCGGCTCCCCTCCAAGGGTCGCGACCCGGTCGGCGTCGTCCCGCGGCCGCGGGAAGGCAGCGCTCCACGATTCCTACCGATCTTCTGCCGGAACAGGAAACAGAAGGCAGGTGGTCGTGCCGTGGGCATAAAGCTTTCCCCCGGCATCCACGATTTTCCCTTCTGCGGTGGCCGTCCGCGAACCAGTATGAAGAGAGGTTCCAATCGCCCGCAAAGGTCCGGTGGCAACGGTTACCGGCCTCACAAAATTGACTTTGGTTTCGATCGAGGTTTGACCGAGTCCAGGGCCTAGCGTCGAGTAAATCGCTAACCCCATGCAAGAATCGAGCACGGCGAGATGATAGCCCCCATGCACGATTCCTGTGGCATTGTAAAACTGTTCGGCCGCCTCGCAGGCTAAAAACACTCGTCCGAAAGCTACCTCTGCTATGCGCATAGGGATGACCGCCGCCATCGGCGGCAGAGGCAAATGCCCATCCTGCATAGCCTCCAAAATCTGGAGACCCGTTTTTTCCCGCATGATAGCAGGCGGCAACAACCCTATTTTTGCACCGGTTGGCTTTTCCACTGCGGCAACTTAGCACGGTTTACCGTTTGGCGTTCGGCGTTCGGCGTTCTCCGTTTGGCGTTTGGCGAGAAACAGCGCGTTCAGACGCACTACGGATGGGACTTATAGGACAATGGGACTTATGTGGTTGCCAGCGGTTCCAGGGGCGAAGCGTGAACGCCGAACGCCAAACGCCAAACGCCGAACGCCTCAAAGGGCTTGTCAAGCGAACTTTCCTTAAGCATTTTACAGTTAAAGCATTACCCAACCTATGCAGGTGCCTCTCCATGTTCCCCTCGAAGGCCCGACTGAAAAGAAGGGTTTTTTTATTAAAGGTCCGATCGTTGCCATTGCCGAAGTCGTCCTAGTCTTCGTGGCGTTGGGTTCGATCTTCACAGTCGCGCTCGCGCGGCTAAGCGGCGGTTCGGTCGAAGGTGGTTCCGTTTCGGCTGCTCCGATTACCATCGGTTTAGTAATAGGGTTTGTCCTACTCCTGATTGTTCTACTGATCCTTCGCGGGTTCCGACTCCTCCGTTCCGATCAAGCGCTGGTTCTGTCCTCTGGCGGACGTTACCTCGGCACTATTCGCGGTGGCGGCCTGATCTGGACAAACCCTTTCCATTCTCGCCGCAAAGTCGCGCTACATACCCACAGAAGCACAGTTCAACACCCCTTTGCCGGTATGCATTCAGCAACCGCGGACGTCTCCTGGAAAGTCACCGACACGTCCAAGGCGATCAACGTGGCCCATTACGACCAGAGCGTAAAACAGGCCATTGAGGATAGCCTGAGCCAAGTGGGAGCAAACGCGAGCCCAGAGCAATTTAATGCGGCGTTGACTCAACACCTTGGCGAAATCGGGGTTACGTCAACAAAGGTGGAAGTTAGGTCGGGGCGCATCGCCCTATAAAGCCGCTTGGTTGGCACTCGAGGCGCGGTTGATACTCGTGTCTCCGGAATTGAAAGTAACCAGTGGTCAGTATCCAGTAATCAGTGGATTGAAAGCCGCCAGCAACCACTACTAATTACTGACGCACTGATTACTGATTACTTCTTTTCCACAGGATATGACCATGAGGTTAAAACTTTTTTTTCTCGGGCTTGCCGCGCTGGTACAAATGAGCTGTAGCCAGACCGAGGTCGGCAATACCACTGAACAGCCTCAATCTGCCGGTGAGCCGCAAGACAGCGGTGCCATGCCCCCGGAGAATGGCTTGAGCGGCCGGCCCCTCGGCGAATCTATGCATTAAATCCGTACCATTTGATCAGATCCTTCTTCGTTTTTACGGGATAAGTAACGGTCTGCTCTAAGACCGAATCTTGCCCGTTCAGATCCGTGACCGTGAAACGAAACGTCCGTCTCGCGGGCGTGTTATCGAACAGCCATGGAAGCGCGCTTGCGCTCGGTTCTATTGCCCCAGTGTAACCAGTCCAAGCGCCCCCTTGTACTTGCGGCGCTTGATCATTAACGAGAAGAACTGGCGACCCCTCCGTTACATCTTCGATTCGGATCGATCGTAGTTGCACCGGCTGTTTCAATTTTAGACCAAACGTCCAGCGTGCATATTTCTGATTATCTAAAAGGATCGCAGAAAGTTCTACGGTAGTGACTGCAAACCGTTCATTTTGGACTGGCGCATAGGCAGGCCGGCCCTGGCCGCCTTCAGCCGCACCGCCAGAGCCACCGGAACTTGACCCACAGGCCGTGATCAACGCCGTCAACGCCGTGATCACCGTCAACGCCGTGAACGTACGTAAGACAAGACGTCTGATCGCTCGGAAGATACTGATCAAATCGTTCCCGGCGCTTTCCCTCGTTCTCGCTCTTTCCTGTTTTCCATATGCGTTAATCTGCGTCCATCTGCGGTTAGGTTGTTTATTCGAGTCCATTCGGGGTCTTATGTTCCTTATGAGGGCTGGCCAAAGATTTCCTTAAAGAATAGCTGCATTTGAGCCCAGGCGCGGGTGGCCACCTCAGGGTCATAACCAACACCATCCAGACCGTCATCTCGGGCTTTGTCTGCATCCGGGTTCATGAACGCATGAACCGCACCGGAGTAAGTGAGAAACTGGTAGTCGAACTTGCCCTCATCCATCGATTTTATAAATGCCGTTCGCGCCGCCTGAGGCACCAGCGGGTCGAGTTCACCTTGAAGAATCAGAAATTTCGCCTGGTTCTTTTTGGCAGCATCGGCCGATGCTGGTATGAGAGCACCATGGAAACTCACAACCCCTTTTAGCGGGGCGCCGCTATACGCCAGTATTTGTGAACAGGCGCCACCAAAGCAAAAGCCGATCGTGGCCACTTTGGAATCATCAACTAAGCCTGTTTTTATTAGCTGATCATAGCCCGCTTGCACCCGCTCACCCATAACCGGTTTTCCCGCAACGGCGCTCGCCAGTTCTTTGGCTTTGTTGTGATCGCTCGTGAATTGGCCATTGCCATACATATCTGCAGCGAATGCCACGTATCCCAGCTTAGCCAGCGCACCGGCGCGCCCCTTAACAAAACTGCTCATTCCCCACCACTCCGGAAAAACCAACACTCCCGGGGCCTTCTTATCGCTCGTTACGGAATCGTCGTAAGCCAAATAGCCACGCAGTTCCGTATCACCTTGCCGGTAAGAGATTGTTTTCGTCACCAAGGCTGCCTGCACCTGGGTGAGCATCGCAGCGGCGAACAACGCGAGGCACAAACTTTTCATAGTGCCGCCTAATCAGGCTTGGAGACTTGGTCAAGGCGGATTTTCAAATCGGTTATCGTCCTCGTCCTCCAAGAAGATGGTCAGCGTTGTTACCGCATGCGATCGCCCATCGCCTGGAGGGGAGCCGCTTTGGGTCGTGTCCCGTCGGCCTGGCAACATTCCCCTCAACGCTCATCCAGCTTAAAGCGCCTGAAAACAGGCGGCTCCCGGGAACGTCTCAGCGCGATGTAATTGCCCATGGCTCTTCGAACACGTTTACACCCCGGCTCATAGAGCTGCATCGCGCTGGGTTATTTCCGGGAGCCGCCTGTTTTCACGCGTTTCGGCCGTATTAGCGTTGAGACAAAATTCGCGGGGTCGACTGGCACATGCCAAAGCGGCTCCCCTCCAGGTTGTTGAGCGATCGCACGCGGTAACAACGCTAACCACCTTCTTCGAGGACGAGGACGACGACGAGGAGGAGTACGAAGCGTCCCCTCTACGAGGACACCAGGCCGGACGCTAAATTAATCGCGAGGGCCAATATGACCGTGTTGAATAGAAACGAAAGCAACGCGTGCACCAATGATAGGCGCCGGATCCGATTCGATGTGATCGCTACATCCGATACTTGGAACGTCATGCCGATCACAAACGAGAAATAGGCAAAGTCGAGGAAGTCCGGTTCGTCACAGTCGGGAAAGTTAACCCCGTCACCCCGCTCCCCACCCTCATCAATCTGCCGGTAGAAAGCGTGAGCATAATGCATCGCAAAAATCGTATGGATCAAGAACCACGAGCACATCACCGTGATTGCGGCGAGCGCGACGTGCTGAACCAGTCGGGTGCCAGGTACGCTTTTCGCCGTCCCCAGCAAATAGGCAACCGCGAATAGACTTCCGCATGCCCCCAAAAGCACCGTGGTGAAAATGATCGAGCGGCTGGTGTCTTGAAGCTTAGCACTTACGACAGCCTCTTTTGCGTCCGCGAAGATGATGCGTGACCAAGCCAGGAGAATCCCGGATAGCGCGAACGCGTTCCAAGTCAGAATAATCCGGAACGGCAGGTGCTCTAGCTTAAATGAGGCCAGAAACACGATGAAAGCCACGGCTAGAGCCGTCAGGGCTCGTTGATGTGCATCAAGGTTACTGAGCAGTTTCAACATTTTGGTCGAAAAGGGCTTTCCTTATCGCCCGAGAGGTGTGGGCGCAGCAACAAGATTTTGCGGTGTGGCCTTGCGATCGATGGGAGCTATGGAACCATGGGACTTATCGGTCGCCCGTGATAAATCCCATGAGTCCCGTAAGTCCCACCGGGTACCGGAGTTGCCAGGCGATTTCCGGTTCTGTTACGTTCATCTAATGGAACATCCTCAACCTCTGTTTGTTACAAAATTGTAACCTGATCAGCGTTGTCCACCTCGCTCACAGTCTAGTCTGATCGCCATTCAATCCTGCACCTTTGCACCCATGAATCTATTTGGCGAAACCCTACCGATGGCCACAGCGATCTTCTTGATCCTGGCCTTGTTAATGGCTCTGAGCTTCGAGTTTGTTAACGGTTTCCACGATACCGCTAACGCGGTTGCGACCGTTATCTACACGCACTCTTTGCCGCCTGTTGTAGCTGTTGTCTGGTCCGGCCTTTGGAATTTGTTCGGCGTTCTTGTTTCGAGCGGAGCCGTCGCTTTCTCGATCCTCGCTCTGCTGCCCGTGGAACTGGTGCTAAATGTCGGCTCTGGGGCTGGATTCGCCATGGTCTTTGCCCTCCTGATTTCCGCAATTATCTGGAACGTCGGAACCTGGTATCTCGGTTTGCCCGCTTCCAGCTCGCACACGCTCATCGGGTCGATCATGGGCGTCGGATTGGCAAACGCCTGGATAAATTCGCCGAACCATAACTTCGGGGAAGGCGTGAACTGGGCAAAAGCCAATGAAGTATTCACGACTCTTTTGGTCTCCCCAATCGTCGGCTTCATTTGTGCGGCGATTCTTCTCTTAATAGTGAAGGCGTTGATTCGTAAGCCAGAGTTGTTCCAACCGGCGGATGCGAAGAAGTCGCCGCCATGGTGGATCCGCGGGCTTTTGATCCTCACTTGTACCGGCGTCAGCTACGCGCACGGATCGAACGACGGCCAAAAAGGTATGGGCTTGATCATGCTGATTCTGGTGGGGATTGTGCCTGCGGTCTTCGCTCTTAATCTCAATCTGGACCCGAAGACAATCGCAGGAATTGAACAGGGAGAAGCCAATGTCGCCGCTATTGTCGCGAAGTATGTTAAAGATCGCCCGGCCGATCAGAAAGAGGCCGAGACCGAACTCTCTGCCTTTCTAAAGACCACCGGTAAGGTGACGGACAAAACTTTTGGCGCGCTCGTCGTTACCCTGGAAGCATTTGAGGCCAACTTGGAAGGCAAGAAGACGTTCTCGGAGCTGGGTAAAGCTGTCCGAGCCGGGGTTCGCACCGACATTTACCTGACCCAAAATACCATCGGGAAACTGCTGAAAACCCATGCGATAACCGACGCAGGAGATTCCAAAACGCTGAAGGACTTCTCCGGCAGTCTGAATTCCGCCACGAATTTTATTCCTCCCTGGGTGAAAGTTGCGGTCGCCTTTGCACTCGGCTGCGGCACCATGATTGGTTGGAAACGAATCGTAGTGACGGTCGGTGAGAAGATCGGCAAGACGCATTTGAGCTATGCACAAGGCGCTTCTGCGGAATTAGTCGCGATGGGGACTATTTTCGCCGCCGATAATTTCGGGTTACCAGTCAGCACGACTCACGTTCTATCTTCTGGTATCGCAGGCACGATGGCGGCTAACGGGTCCGGCCTGCAATTGGCGACTCTCCGTAATATCGCTCTCGCGTGGCTTCTGACTCTGCCGGTCTGCGTATTGCTAGGAGCCGCGACTTTCTCGGCCGGACTATTCGTCGTCTTCAACGTCATCGGCTGGAAATAGGCGCACCGACGTGCACCAAACAGTCTGTGATTGTTTAAGGGCGTGCTGGAACTAGCGGCACGCCTTTTTGGCGAAATGGCGAAAGGGCGAAACGGCGAAGGGCCGGTAGGGTGAAAATCTTGGCGCGCCGCTGACTTGCCTGCTACACAGATTTCTACGCGCCGGATTTGACCCATTCGTGCGCCCCGGAAGGTCCACAATACCACGTTCTCGGGACGATCGAAAACCGGCGAGGTGGTTTGCCCAAGACACGGCTCAAATCCGGCTCGAAGTAAACGCGATCTGGATGGTCCACTCGCAGCTCGCCGAGATTTTCGCCCTACCAGCCCCAATCGCCGCGTCGCCGTTTCGCCCATTCGCCCATTCGCCGTTTCACTCCCCCATCTGCGACGCGAAATGTTCGAGCAGGACCTCGGCTTCGATCGCCAGGACCGCCCGCAACTCTTCGTCTGCGCCTGTCCGCTTCGAAGCTTCAACCCAATCCGTTACCCAGACTGGGTCCCAGGTCGCACAACTCGCGACTCTCGGGCTATTTACGGCTGCTCGGCGATAAATCTCAGGGGCAGCGGTATGGACGGAGGTTCGTCTAAACCAATAACGAGCATTGTCGAAATCGCCTTCAGTTCGGTGGACGATCCCATGAATATAGGTCCCGTCCGCATTCGAGGCTTCCTGTACCAATATGTGCGCGCGCTCCAGGTCGCCGGCCGTCAGCAGCAACAAACTCCGCACCAACGGCACCACCTCTGAGTTATATCCGCCGAGTTGCTCGAGGTCTGCGTTCCTAAGAAACGTGATCAGCTCCGGATCCGGAGCCGGATCCGAAACGGAAACTCTTGGGAGCCGTAGAACGAACCCATGTGAACTGACAAATTCGAGTCCAGCCATAAGACAAAATCTCACGCAAAGACGCAAAGGCGCAAAGGTTAAGACAGAGGAAACAAAATAGCCGCGCAAAGGCGCAACAAACGCCGGTAGGGCGAAAAACTCGGCGCGCACAGGGTTAGGTTTCGATCGTAACGTGTCCGCGCCGGTTTTGAGCCGTTCCGCAGACGTTATAGGCGGGTCAATTAGGTAACGGTTAGGCGGGTTCAATCTGGAGGTGCATTCGAGAAACGGCGCATATCGCGACTCAACCACGGCTCAAATCCGGCGCGGAATAGCGCTGATACATGGTTAGTCCTGGGCGCGCCGAGATTTTCGCCCTACCGGCGATTG
>JAFAHI010000274.1 GCA_019237325.1 Verrucomicrobiota bacterium
TAATCGCCAATGCTGACCAAAGATTTGATAATTGATACCAGACGCTGCGTTTCAAGCGTCCGCCATGCAGAGTGGTGGTTTTACTCTCATATAGTAGCCAGGCTTTATACTCCATTTCTCTTTATGGGCAGTGACCAAATCGAATAGGCACAAAAATGATACTAATACGTAAATTGTGCCTACATGCTCGCGAAGCCGGCAACGCCACTCTTGCGCTGGTCAGCCTCGGCGAGCCGAACGGATTTTGGCGCTAAGCCAGAGACTTGTTGTGCCTTAATCTTCCCGCGTCCGCCAAGGTTTTGGAAAGGGGAGTTCTCTCTGTCGTTCCCGTTCTCGGCGCCGACTAAACGAGTGATGGAGTGTTGGAGCGCTGTGCTTCCAGCAAATTGCATCCTTTGGGCGCGGCCAGCGGAGCCTATCCACAAGTTACTATCCGGTTAGCTCGAAAGACGATCGATAGAATGCGTAACTATGCGGTAGACACAATATTGATAGTAGTTACAAAAATGTGCCTATATACCGGCCCGCTACCATCTGATTAGCCCTAATTGGCGATTAATAGATTCGATTTTTAGAACGTTCGAAATCCCGTACCGTAGCTCTCGCCATCCCGCTATCAGAGTTACTCACGTTTTCATAACCCTGTTTCAGTTGGAGATCTCCTGGCACACCCTGTGCTGGTTGGTCAGCGAAACAATGCGCTATTGCTACGTTAGAGGCTACTACCCAGCCATTCCCAAATCAGCATATCACTCAAGGAAAAAGGACGAGCGTGAGTGCGCTTTCACGCGGGTTCGCTATTTCTATGCGATCTAGGAGGCGGTACTTCGTCTCGAAGATTATCAATAGCTCTGATCTCAAACGTCGCCTTTAAAGGAAGGACAACTTAACAGCGGATCTACAGTGAGATGAAGAGAATAGTCGTTTGTAACAAGGGTCGGACAGAGCGAAACAATATGCGCTTCGCTGCTTTAATGTCGTCGACGGTGCTAGGCTTAATCGCATTCACCGCTTGTAATCAATCGCCCCCGGCGGCAGGGCCGCCGCCGGTTACTGTTACCGTAAGCAAGCCGGAAAAGAGAGTGATTGAAAATTGGGATGAATTCACGGGAAGGACTGCAGCGGTCAATCTTGTGAATATTACGGCGAGAGTCAGTGGTTACATTGTCGACGTTCCATTCAAGGAGGGAGACCTCGTGCACAAAGGGGAGCTTCTCTTTCAGATTGATCCTCGTCCTTATCAACACGTGTACGACCAAGCGGTGGGGCAACTTCAGCGCGCGGAGGCAAATCAGAAACTCCAAGATGCCACCTTTGAGCGTCAGGATCATCTGCGGGTTACCGGAGTGATTGCGAAAGAAGATTATGATACCGCAGTATCGAACAGGAGCTCAGCAGCGGCCGAGGTGATTGCTGCGCAGGCCGCAGTGGGCGCTGCTAAATTGAACCTCGAGTTCACTCAGGTTGTCTCGCCGATTGATGGGCGCGTCAGCCGACAATTGGTAAACGTCGGCAACTTGGTACAAGCGGATTCAACTCGTTTAACCACGGTGGTTAGCATCGACCCCATTTATGCTTATTTTAGTATGGATGAGTTAGCCGCGCTGAATTATAGGCAAATGGCGCGAGAAGGTAAGCTCGCGAGCGGCGCCGGCGGAAAGATTCTAGTCGATCTGCAGCTACAGAACGAGCAACAGTTCCCGCATCAGGGAATCATCGATTTTTCTGATAATGCTTACAATACGTCGACGGGGACACTCTTAGTCCGAGGGACGTTCTCGAACCCAGCGGAAATCCTGACACCCGGTAATTTCGTTCGTGTCCGAGTGCCCTCCGGGCCGAAGTATAGTGCCCTCTTGATCGCGGATCGGGCGATCGGTTCCGATCAAGATCAAAGCTTCGTTTACGTGGTCGATGGCAAGGATACCGTTCAGCTGCGGCATATCAAGACTGGGGCATTGATTGATGGACTACGGGTGGTGACCCTGGGGCTACAACCCGATGATTTGGTGGTGATCAACGGGATCATCAACATTCGACCGGGCGCCTTGATTAAGGCGCAAGCAGGATCAATGCAACAATTCGCCTCAAACGATACCTCCTTCGGCGGAACGGGCTCCTCAAACTAAGACTCGCTCAATTGAGCCAAGCACTGGCTCAATTCATAAGCACCATGAAATTCTCTCGATTTTTTATCGATCGGCCAATCTTTGCGATTGTTATTTCCGTGGTCACGGTTGTATTAGGCGCGCTAGCCTATATCACCTTGCCGGTGGCGCAGTTTCCGTCCATTGCGCCGCCCACGGTCGTGGTTCAGGCTCAATTTCCAGGCGCGGATCCCAAGACTCTGGCGGAAACCGTCGCCGAACCTATCGAACAACAAGTCAATGGGGTTGAAAACATGCTGTATATGTCGTCCACGTCGTCAACCGATGGGACGATGCAGCTCACGGTCACATTCAAATTAGGTACCGACCCTAACATCGCCCAGGTATTAGTTCAGAATCGAGTGGCCATCGCGGAACCACAGCTGCCGGCTGAGGTGAGAAACATCGGAGTAGTTACACAAAAACAATCGCCTGATGTCATTATGGCGATCGCGCTCAGCTCACAAAATAAAACGTACAATCCACTCTATTTGAGTAATTATGCGTACACCCAAATGGAAGATTCCCTGAAGCGGATCGAGGGAGTCGGCAACATTTTGGTGTATGGCGCCCAACCTTACAGCATGCGGGTTTGGTTGGATCCCGACCTGATGTTCTCGCGTGGACTAACCGCCGATGACGTCATTAGTGCGTTGCAGGCCCAAAATCTTGAAGTTGCTTCTGGCAGCATCGGGTCAGAACCAGCTCCACCGAAGACGGAGTTTCAATTAACTCTGAGCACGGAAGGCCGACTGGTTACACCGTTGCAGTTCTCCAAGATCGTCTTGAAACATGGTGAGGATGGACAGTTGGTGTACCTCAAAGACGTCTCTCGACTCGAGCTAGGCGGTCAGGACTATAGTAGCTCTACCTATCGAGATGGAGTGATTCCTTCTGTAGCAATTCTGATCCAGCAATTACCAGGAGCGAACCAGCTAAAAATCGCGGCGAGCGTAAAAAAGCAACTGGTGGAAATGGCGAAAGCATTTCCGCC
>JAFAHI010000668.1 GCA_019237325.1 Verrucomicrobiota bacterium
GTTGTCCCACGGCACCACCTCGACCTTGACATCGACATCCGGATGGGTGGCACTGAAGTCCCTGGCCATCCCTTCAAAGATCCCTTGGGTTGCAGCGCTATAATACGCGACGACGACGTGGAGCTGTGTTTTTGCCGCGGCTGAGGTAATCGCGAACGCCATGGTGGCGGTACCGAGCAGTATACCCAGAGCTTTGCACATTGTTTGCTAACTGACAGGGGTTTGTGGTTGATCCTGGGATTCGGCGTTCGCCAGTCCAAGTGTCACTGAAACGGCAATATAATTGAACAGAAACCGAGAGACGAAAACCGAAAAGAGTTGGGGCAACCGACTTCCCAGGTAGTCAGTCCGCTTACTGCCCCGGGGTGCGTGAGGAGGTGACCGGCCCCGACGGGACGCAATGTTTTTTTACCTGTTCCAGGCATTCTGCGTCGATGCCGGTCGTTTCAAACCAATCTTTTGCATCCGGGCGAACAAAGTGGTGGGGCTCACCCCCAGAAGCTCTGCAGCTCCGCCAGCGCCTTTGACTTTCCAGCCAGCCTTCTCCAGCACAGCGAAAAGGTTCTGGTGCTCGCGGCGTCGAATTTCTGTGTCGGTGAGGTATCCCGGTTCGGTCTCGTCAACATCGCGTGGCGCCAAAGAAGTTAGGTCCACTGAGGAACCAAACGCCGGAACGTCGAAGTCCATAGCACCACCCTGAGCAAAAATGACGGTCCGTTCAATTACGTTTCGCAGCTCCCGGATGTTGCCGGGCCAGTCGTAGCCTTGAAGCGCTTTTATGCCCGCTTCGGTTAGTCGCGGTTTCGGACATCTGAATTCTTTCACAGACGACTCGACGAAATGTTTTGCCAGCAGAGGGATGTCTTCTAGACGGTCCCTCAGAGGCGCGACCTTCAACTGGAAAACATTTAGACGGTAATAAAGGTCTTCGCGAAAGCGGCCCTCGGCCACCCCTTTCTTTAAGTCTCGATTAGTAGCCGCAATGATTCGCACATCCGCGTGCCGCATTCTCTCCTCCCCTACTCGCTCGTAGGATTTCTCCTGTAGAACACGCAGCAGTTTGCTCTGTAGTTGTAGAGGAATTTCACCAACCTCGTCCAAAAAAAGGGTTCCACCCTCCGCAGCCTCGAAGCGCCCAAGCCGATCCCTGATAGCTCCGGTGAACGACCCTTTCACATGGCCGAAGAACTCGCTTTCAAACAATTCTTTCGGTATTGAGCTGCAATTCACTCGGACCAAGGGTTTGCCATTCCGCCGGCTGCGCTGGTGAATTGCGTCGACGATTAGTTCCTTTCCGGTTCCAGTTTCACCACAAATTAAGATGGTCGCGCTAGTGGGAGCGATCGTATCGACATCCTTCAGCATCCGGCGCAACGCCGCACTCCTGCCCACTATGCCCGAGAAGGTGATTTCGCTGGGCAAATCGTCGTCAGGGTAGGGCAGCTTTTGAGCCGATTGAATTCTTGAGTGCCCAATCTGATTATCAAAGTTAATGGCCTGGCCAATTGCTCTGAGCAAGTCTTCATCGTTGACAGGCTTGGTCAGAAATTCGATTGCGCCCGCTTTGATAGCGCGCACACTCGTTGGGATATCGCCGTGACCAGTGACGAAAATAATCGGAATTTGAGCATTGCTGCGAGCCAGTTCCTGTTGCAGATCAAGGCCACTTATTCCCGGCAGTTGTACATCGACCACCAGGCAGCCAGGCGGCTCTAGAGGCGGATTCGTCAAAAATTCCTGGGCCGAGGAAAACGCCTGTGCCTTCAGCCCAACGGAGCGCAGCAGGAAGCTCAGGCTTTCCTGGATCTCCGATTCGTCATCAATTACACAAACCAGAGGGTTATTCTCTTTCATAGATTTACCCTTTCAAAAGATGTGGGAAGGCGGTTCGCCGACTTTTCTCCTTCACGCCGAATGCTGAAATGTCGAACCGCACTGACGGCTGGTAGGCGGTTCTCAACTACGGGTCGATGGCCTGCTTTCACGGTGACTCCTTTGTGCGATCAATCAAAGACCGTCGGGAGCTGCATTCTATTGGACTTTGGTCCAAATGGGCTATGCCCTTTGGGCCGGATTTGGCGTTCAATCGGTGTCGAAATCCTGGCCCGCGCAATTATCCGTGGAGCGCTGCCTCGCTTGCGAGGCCGATGTTTACCAGGGCAAAATCGCGCTGCATGTCGTTTTCGATTTCGACGTTCTGTAATATTGCCCTGCGATTCTGAGGATCTAGCTCTTCGAAAGACGTAGAGTGCAGGTGGACCACAAGGCCGTTCCTACCTATGTTGCTCCTTCTGAACTGCGAGTTGGGCTCGAGATGTGAGAGAAATCCGACGCGGAATGTGCCTACCGGTTGTACTTCAGCGTGCTTGCGCCAGATCAGCTTGCTTGCGCCAGATTTGCCGGGCGGAGGTTGGGGGTGATTCGTCTTCGAGTTTTAGACTCATGACAACCACTACCGCTTTCCCGTCGTCTGCCAGGCTCCTTTTGATAGTCAATTCGCCGTCCCCTCCCTTTTTGGTTCTAATATGATGGGTCTCGACGAGCTGCTTGGAGTCCTTGGACCAGACCGTCTTGGCGTTGACGGAAGTCGCTCCCAAGATTTGTAAGTAGGTCGGGTCATTGCGTCCGTCGAGGTAAAGGGTTTGATTGAAGGCGAAGCCGGGACCGCGGGCAGCGATCGTCAAGACTTCTGTAGTTTGGTTTAATGTCGCTTTGAGCCTGGTGTGAGCGGCGTATTTCCGATCGAGGAAACCGGCTCCAATTTGTGTCATCAGCGCGTCTAATGAAGTCGATGCTTGGAGATCCAGCACCCAGGCGCCGGTGAAATTCGGTTTGTCCGCCTGGGTCGATTTGGTTGCGGCGACAACCCACTGAGGGCTGAAAACGCCGAAGCAGGCTACGGCGCCGAGCGTGCAGAAAAGGAGGTGCCTTAATGGATTTGAGGCGCTGATTCTTCTAGGCTGGAACTCAAGGGGCTCGTCCGCTTGCATCATTTGCTCACTTTCATCTGTTAGTTGAGCGAAGCGGCCTCCTTTCCGGTCATTCGCCTTTGCTTATGTCACCCCTAACTGGCCCACGTGATATCCTAGTCGATTTTCAACGTCGCCGGCCCGGTGGAATCCGCGCTCCATCAATGCCTTGAACCTGGTTTGACTGGCGGGGCGCCCAACCGAAGCAATAAAAGCGTCCCACTCAGGAACGATTTCCGCATCCGGCGGCAGGCTCGCAACATTAACCAGGCGTTTCGTTTCCGCAATGGCTTGTTTGTCAAAGGAAGCGATCCGCACCGCCAGGGCTTCGACGAAGGAATCAAGCTCGGCGTCCGGGAAAGCCCGATTGACGTAGCCGTAGCGCTCCGCAAGATCGCCTGGAATATCGTCCGCCCCGAGCAGCACTTCCAATGCACGGCCTCGACCGATGAGGCGGGGAAGACGCGCCATGGGGCCACCGCCTGGAACCAAACCAGCGCCGACTTCCCATTGTGATAAGATGGCTTTTTCACGACTGGCGAAGCGCATATCGCAAGCGAGTGCCAGCTCGCTGCCGACGCCGGTAGCGCGTCCGCGAATCGAGGCGACGGACACGATCGGGGCGCGGCTCAGCCGTGCCAGCATGTCGGGAAGGGGTTGCAGACCCGTCGGGCCAGGAGACGTCATGATCTCCTCGTCGGGCTTTGCCAGAAAATCCCAGTGCGTTAAAAAGAAACCTTCGACCGCGCTGTCAAAGACAACGACCTTTAGCTGCTCGTCAGTTTCGATTTTTGAGATAATCTCATTGAATGGGGAAAGGTCTTTTGGGCCGAAGATGTTCAGGGGCGGCAGGTCAAACGTAACTCGCCAATACGATGGCAAGCGTTGCTCGAGACGGATCTGTCCCGCATTTGCGCTGGGTGTCGTGTTCATCGCCGCAGTCACGGCTAAAAGCCAAATAAAATCTATTGGACCAACGTATTGGTTGATGAATGAAAGAAAGGCAGTCAACTGACTGCATTTGTCCAGAACGTCAAGATAGTCCTCGTCACGATAGTTCAGATGTTCGCCTGTTGATTGCCAGATTTCTCGCTAGGCGAGGCGCGCAAGTCTTTGCGGCCTCTAGTGACGACAGTTACCAGCCCCGTGATGGATAAGCCCCTGTATCTGAGGTGCACATTTAAGACCCGATTTCAGACAATATTTCGGAGTTCAATCTACTTATCACTTCAAATACGAACGATGGCTATGGAACTGACTCTACGGGGCGAAGCTTAGGTAGGGTGTTGGCGCGCGAGCATAACCAACGGACGAGTCGAAGGCGCATGACCAACTAAAACCCACAGCATATCGAGTCATGAAGCGTGAATTACCTTCAAAACCTGGCTTTCGAAATCGAATTTTAGCGCGGCTACCCGAAGACCAAGGCAATCGCCTCCGGAGCAAGATGAAGGAAGTCGAGATGAAGCAAGGGACCATGCTTTATGAACCGCACAAACCTTTCCGGCAGGTATACTTTCCCGAAACAGGAGTCGCCTCGATCGTCAACGTGCTAGACGATAGTACCGAAATTGAAGTAGCGACGGTTGGTTACGAGGGCACGGTTGGCCTTCCGGTGTTTCTTGGTGCGAATAAAAGCCCGGCGAAGGCCTTCTGGCAGGTGGATGGTAAGGCATTCGTTTTGGATGCTAAATCACTGCGCGAGGAGACGCGGCGGGATTCGGCGCTCGCGATGACACTTCATCTATACATCCAGGCATTTTTCACCCAGATCGCTCAATCGGCAACCTGCAATCGAGTCCACAATGTTAAGCAGAGGTGTGCACGCTGGTTACTAATGACGCACGACCGAGTAGAAGGTGACGAATTTAGTCTTACACAGGAATTTCTCGCTCGGATGCTCGGTATTCGCCGCACTGGAGTGACCGAAGTCGCTGGCCAGCTTCAGCGGGGCGGACTGATCACGTATAGTCGCGGACACATCAGGATCCTGAATCGGGACGGGCTCGAGAGAATATCCTGTGAGTGTCACCGTGTCGTCATGGACGAATCCCGACGGTTGCTCGGATAGCGGTTTACGCGTTCTCCATCGCAAAAATTCGCAGAAAGAGAGAACGGAAATTGTGTCCGCTAGCGGACAGAGCTATAATAATGTCCGATGCCGGACAGAATAGCATCGGTGCAGTCGGCTTTCGATCAGGAGACTAGATTCAGCCGGTTTGATATCGCAGTGATTGGCGCGTCTGCCGGAGGCATCGCTGCTCTGAAATTCTTGCTTTCCTTGATCCCCGTCGATCTACCGGTGCCGATCGTCATAGTGCAACATCGCCCGACCAATAGATCAAGCATGCTTCCTCAGATCTTAAATTCTCATTCTCCACTCATGAAACGTTTCTCGCGTCAGTCCGTGGTGCGCTCACCGAATAAAAAATTTTGTTCATGTACCAATCGATAATTTCGGCGTGCAAGACAATTGATAAGTTCGGGCTGGCCAGGGCGATAGGGAATCTCCGCACGGATCGGTTCCTCTTTGCAAATGATTCCTTTTTGAAAATAGCTAGCTTGGAGAGGGATGAGGTTCTGCTTATTCCGCTTTCAGAGATTGTTAAATTCGATTCAGCCCATTCAATCGCCAGAAAGAAGGGCATACTAGTTCCAATTGCAGTACGAACCCCTGATCAGAAATCAGCAATCGGAGGACATGCGGCCTTCGGCCCAGACGGTTTGGCCCTCCTGATGATTCCGATGTACATGGATAGTGACTCGGAACTTGAGGCCGGTGCCGCTGCTGGACAAGAAAGAGAGCGACAGCGACTGTTCGATTATATGCACCAGCGGTTTGGCCCAGAGCTAATGGCTATTGCGTTTTCGATCGAATCTCTTCGTGGTCGTTTAGAAGCAGCAAAACATCCCGCTGCAGCGGAATTGAACCAGATCGGTCGTCGAATTGACGATTTGTTTGAATCCTTTCGGAAAGATCTCTTGAAGCGACCGATTAACCAAGCCGGATCAAAAAGTTGACAGAAGCGACAGGCCTCGAAACGCTTACTCGAATGCGACACCTCCTGGAATACGAGCTGCCGCGAGATGTTGATCGACGCGGTTCGTAATCCTCAGACTCGAGTCAGGCTGAAACCGTATCCGAGCGTTCGGAATTAGTTTCCCACATAATTGAAAAGACCACGGATATTCTAGAGATGAGGAAGCAAGAACCGGGCGTTAACCACCGTTAGTCTTGAGCTCCAAAGCCAGCCGAATAGCGACCAATAATTGCTTTGGGCTAAACGGCTTGGGTAAATACGAGTAAAAGCCGGCCGCGATCGCCAATTCATCTGCAACGAAGTCACCCACTGCAGTCATGGCTAGCACCCGTGTGTTTCGGCCGGATTCGGCATCAAATTTGCGAATATCTGTCATCAGCTGAAACCCATCCTCACGCGGAAGATTCAGTTCCGTAAGAACGAGTTCGGGCTGCTCCCGTCTCACTTTGTCAGCTCCCTCAGAAGCGCTGCCACAATCAGTAACCGTGGCACCTTGTTTCAGCAGGAATTCGCTTAATAACGAACGAAGATAGGCGTGATCCTCAACAACAACGATTCTAATACCGGATAAGAAGTTTGACGCCATTATTTTATCGGCCCCTCAATCGAGGTTCGCCTTTCGCCCAGTTCTTGAGCTTCTTCTTCAACCAAATCGTAACTTCGGACGCGGCGAGGGGACGATCATTCGAACGTGCAGGATTTCGAGCTATTAGATTTCCCGACCCGACAATCTATAAGCGGCACAGAATCAGCAAGATATGGTTGCGGAGCCGGTTGGCACGGGAAGTGTTGTAAGGCTTCAAAAAGACAAGAATGATTAACCGGGAGCCCCATTATGATCATCCGTTCAACGATCAAGAACGTTTACTATCCAAGACCGGACAAACACGGACACCTTATCGACCGTAGCCGAAGAATTCATTACATCCATGGTGCCCTTCTGGTTCGGCCTAAGAGCTGACAAAGTCACTTCGTTCTTCCGTCCTTCGCTGATTAGCGGGCGATCGATCGCACTATTCTCGCCGTCGATTCCGACCGCCGTGCCCAATGAAGGTTGAGAGGGAGTTTCCTACCCGGCGAGTGCCAGACAGAAAAGAAACGCCGACAGGCTGATGAGTAGAATAAAGGTCTCCATTTGCTACGGATTGAGGCCGGTCGAACAGCTTGCATCTAAACCGTAACCGCGCGCTATCCATTCGCAGAATCGCTTAGCTTCGCCCACGGTCTTGGCAGTGCTGAGCACAGCGTAACAATCCCCAGCAAAAGAAAACATTGCCCCGAACATGCCGCCGACCCCGGAGCTAATCTCGAATTTTGCCGGGCCGATTCTGCCGACGAAATACTGAGTCTGGTCGTGATTTTCCCATCGTATTACTTGGCTGCGCCTCAGATTTAGGCTTTCGGCGTAGCCGCATGAATCGTCGGGTCCGGGACGGGCGATAGGATCGGCGTCTACTTGGTTTTTCATTAGGTTTAGTCAGGGTTAGATCATGTTTCGTGCCAAAACCACGGCCATCTGCAATGCGCTGATAGTGTGCTTGTTATAGAGTTTGACTCGACAAAGTAACCCGGAACGAAATCCTGAATGTTCTGAGAAATCGTACGTCCCTGAAGGACAGAAGTACGGCGATCCCCGACTACCGGGCGGCCAAGGTGCTTTCTTGAACCAGCGCCGCTGATACCTTCGTATAATGGATTTGTCTGCCGGCTTCAGTCTAATACACTTAATGGACCAAGCAGAAGCGCAGGCAGCGATCGTTACCGGTGCGTCCAGCGGAATCGGGCTGGGCGTGACTCAAGCATTGCTCGAACGCGGCTGGCAGGTGGTAGCCACCTCCCGTGCGATCAGCAATTCGAAGGACCTCAAGCCTTCCCCGAATCTGATCCTAGTAGATGGAGACGCCGGCAAAAAGGAAACCGCCAAAAAAGTGGTGGAGGCGGCCCTTAAGCATTTCCGCCGTATTGATCTGCTGGTGAACAATGCCGGAATCTACATTCCGAAGGCATTCACTGACTACACCGAAGAAGACTACAATCTCGTGATGAACACCAATGTGGCCAGCTTCTTCTACATGACGCAGCAGGTGATTCCGCAAATGAAGAAGCAAAATGCGGGGCATGTGGTAGACATCTCCGCAGTTATCGCGGACCAACCGAGCAGCGGCGCAGTTCTGGCGGTATTGTCGAAATCGCCAATGCCAGCGGTTAGTAAGGCATTGGCGTTAGAGTACGCCGGGAACAATATTCGGTTCAACACGGTATCCCCCGGAGTTGTCGACACACCGATGCACGCTGGCGGTAATCGCGAGGCGATGGCGAAGTTTCATCCCCTCAACCGGGTGGGTGAAGTTTCTGACGTTGTCGACGCGATTCTGTACTTACAGAACGCTACATTTGTGACCGGCGAGAACATCCACGTAGATGGTGGGGTACATGCCGGCCGGTAACAGCGGGAGGACTTGGGCGAGCTTAGTCGAGTCGGATGAGGTCTCGTCATCATTGCTCGTAACCCTCAACCGTCTCGGGTGGCCGCACCTGCGCGTCGGCGGGATTGCGTCCGGCATCTCGCAAAGCCTGCCGTTGCCGCAACAGGTCCCAGCACTGATCTAATTCGACATTAATCTTCGTTAATCGCGCGCGATCAGCGTCGGTAAGCGCCTCGTGTGAATACAGCCGATGTTCCTCTTCGGCGAGCCGGTGGATCGATTTCAGCACGGAATCATCTGGTGCTTCTTGTTCCATAAGGTTTGTCTTTCTGATTACTGACTGTTCCAGGCACGAACTTACCTCGAATGGAGCCGGCCGCTAGCCGCCACCTATACGCGACAACCTAACGGGGGATCGGTACATGGTTCGGTAGCGGCGACTGTCCGTGAGGTCTGATGGTGTGTCCTAATTTGTCATCTTAAAGGAGCGACAGGTGTGCCTATGTTCAACGCGCAGTCGCCATCCGAGCGTTGATGGCGACTGCGTTCTGAGGCTTGTCGCACCTGTGGCTTCGATATCACCACGGTTTTGAAGCACACGATTGGGCCTCATGGACAGTCGCCTCTACCGGGCGCATCGAACCTATCCTTAGGTTGACGCGCATGGGCGGACGCCGGCTTCCGAAAAGAATCGTTTCATGAATGCGGTGCGTTGGAGAGATAAGCTTCAGGCTACGATTCGGACTTTGCTCTAGGAAACGAATTTGTAACAAAAGGCATCTGGACTCTCGCCGGCCAGAACTATGAAACATAGTGCTTAATGAGCTCGATTCCGGCAAAGGTAGTGGCGATGGAAGAACGAGCCTGTCAGTACCAGGTAGTTGTGCAAATCACTAACAAGTACCGCGGCTCGTTTAACACCCTCTTGTTTGGAGAGATAAAACCCTACATGGGTTCTCTGAAAGATGGCCGGCTGGATCTCGTCTATTACCGGGATCCGGGCCTGAGGGCAGGGGATCGATTCCCACTTTGGACGCTGCACTGACGGACCTTGGCTTGCGATATTCCGAGACCGCGGGCAGCACCGGTGATCGAAACCCGGCTGTTTGGGGCACTCGTTGCACTATACATCGCAGCCCGAAGGGATCGACTCGTGGCTCAGGCCTCGTCGTTTAAGGGCAGAGTAAATTGAAAGGTTGCACCACGGTCGGGGTTTGGTTCAGCCCACAGGCGGCCACCGTGATTTTTGACAATTGAGCGGCTGATGGATAGTCCCATTCCCATGCCATTGGGCTTAGTGGTAAAAAACGCCTTCGATATATCATCGAAAGAATCTTTTCCAAGACCAGGTCCAGAGTCGCGCACGGCAACCAGCACTATCGCCGGTTCCAGCCGGCGAGAGATCATCTGTAAGTTTCGATCATCACTCGCAACAGACGCCATCGCTTCGATGGCGTTGATCAGGAGATTGAGAATCACCTGCTGAAGTAGCACACGGTCGCCCTGGACCGACGGCAAAGCGGGATCCAGATCGATCCGGAGCTTGACCCGGTTTTTTCGGAGCTCAGGCTGGATCAGCGCAATCACTTCCCGAATGGCGTCGTTGATGTCCATGGCCGCCAGCTCTGCCTCGGCCTTGCGCAGGAGCGATCTGATCCTGGTAATGACGTCGGCAGCACGGGTTCCGTCCCTGAGAATGCGCCTCACTGCCTCGCGCCCTTCATTAAGATTCGGAGGGTCGTTGCTGAGCCAGCGCAGGCAGGCGTTGCCGTTAGTCACGACGCCTGTAAGCGGCTGATTTAACTCGTGAGCAATGGAAGCCGCTAATTCACCAACCATGGTTACTCGCGAAACATGAGTCAACGCGGCCTGAGCTTCGTGCATCGCTTCCTCGGTCCGGCGCAGTTCGATTTCCGTTCTTTTTCTCTCGGTGATATCTGTCGCGATACCGCAAACCGCGTAAGGTTTCCCACAGGCGTCTCGGAGCAAGAACTTCGAAGTAATGTAAAACCGGTCGCCATCATCGGCGGGTACGCATTCCTCGAATTCGATCGGTTTCCCGGTCTCGATTACTTGCCGGTCATTCGCGCGCAGCCTCTCGGCGATACCGGGAGGATAGATATCAAAATCGGACTTACCCCGGACCAGATTACGTCGAACACCGTGACGTTGTTCTATTTCTCGGTTTATCAATTGGTATTTGAGCTCGAGGTCTTTTACGAAAATAAGGGCAGTCGTGTTATCTACAATATCCTGCAAACGTCGTTCAATATTATGTACCGCTTCTTCGGCGCGTTTCCGCTCCGTCTGAGTCCGGAGCGCTGCAACCCCATATGCCAGGTTGTTGGCCAGATCGGTGTACTGGTTAACCGTAGTCTCATTGAAGGCGTTGAGTTTCCGAGCATACAGGCTCATAGCGCCGATCCGGATTCCCGAAAAAATCAAAGGGAGAGCGACGCAGGAAGCATATTGGCGAGCAATGGCCGCGTCGCGCCAAGGAGCCAGGGTAGGATCCGTCCGCATATCTCTGGCCCAATAGGGTTTTCCGGTCCGAAGACAGATCCCGGTCGGTCCGCGTCCTCTTTCGGTTTGGTCGCTCCAGGAAATCTTGGCATTTTGAACGTAGTCGAGGCCGTATCCGGCCATCGCGACGGGTCGAACCGTCTTTTCAGCGTCGTCCTCGCAAACTCCGACCCACGCCAACCGAATGCCTCCGACTTTTACCAGAATCTCACAAACCGACTGTAGAAGCTCATGTTCATCCGTGGCCCGGATCAAGGCGTGGTTACATTGGTAGAGAGTCTGCAGGATCCGGTTAAGCCTGGTCAGCTCTTTCGAGGTAGCCGCGATTTTTTCTTCAGCTCGCTTCTTCTCCGTGATGTCG
>JAFAHI010000322.1 GCA_019237325.1 Verrucomicrobiota bacterium
TGTTTTTTCTCAGTTGCTCCAGCTGAGCCAAAACACCTTCGAAAGGTTTTTCAACGTCTCGGCTTCCGAACTTGAATTGAAGCGCCCGGTCACCGGTGCCGTACAGGACGGCATCTCGGCAATTTGCGGGCAAATCCGCAAACGGCGATTCCAGGTCCCCTTTGTAAGCTTCGACCAAAGAGCTCAGCAGGGCCTGATGGTAAGCATGGATGCGTTTGCTCGCCTTACGCCAGGGGGCTATCGCACCATCTCCCAAGGGACGAGCAGGATCGGGGACCACCAGCTCAGGATCAAAATAGCTGACCGAACCAAGCCCTTGGCAATTCGGACAGGCGCCGGCTAGGCTATTGAATGAGAAGTGCTTGGGGGTGAGTTCCGGCAAAATGAACTCGGTTTTGGGATTACAAAATTCGGTTGAGTAGGCGAGTTCCTCCCAATTTTCCGTGTTCGGCAATTGCCGGCTGATAACGATGCGGTTGCCGCCCCACTTTAATGCGGTGTCGATTGAATCGGCCAAACGGGTCCGTACCCCTTCGCGCAACACCAACCGATCAACGACGATCTCAATAGTATGCCGGCTGTCTTTCGCCAGGCGAATCGGCTCGGGCCGCGCCAGTTCTAAGATCTCTCCATCGACGCGGACTCGAACGAAACCTTCTCGGCGGATCTTTTCCAAAACATCGCGAAACTCTCCTACCTCGTGCCTGACCACGGGAGCGATCACCAGAAACCGGGTCTCTTCCGGGTAAGTCAGAATTTGATCGACGATTTGCTGGGGCGTCTGTTTAAAGACCTTTTCTCCCGTAACGGGATCGTGCGGTTGGCCAATTGCCGAAAAGAGCAGCCGCAGATAGTCATAAATCTCCGTCGTTGTCGCGATCGTTGACCGCGGATTCGCGACCGATCCTCGCTGCTCAATGGCGATGGCTGGTGACAGACCCTCAATAAAGTCGACATCCGGCTTTTCCATCTTATCGAGGAATTGCCGGGCGTACGCGGAAAGACTTTCCACGTATCGCCGTTGTCCTTCGGCGTACAACGTATCAAAGGCTAGGGAAGACTTGCCCGATCCGCTCATACCGGTTATGACGACCAGTCTTTCTCGCGGAAACTCGACGTTAACTCCTTTAAGGTTGTGCTGGCGAGCGCCTACAATGCGAATATTCTCCGCAGCCATCGGTTAAAAACCCGTAAACTACCACCAAAGCACAAGACTAAGGGTGGGACCAGCGGTTTTCGGCGGTAGGAGGTAGGAGCTTGAATCTAGGAGCCAGGAGGAGCGTATTCTTTGGTGGGGCGAGGCTCCCGAACAGCCCATGATTCTTTACGAAGCTGCTGGCCTGCTTAAACCCAGGATCGGGCTACACCAGTAAGCTCGCCGAGCCGCGGTATGTTGTGTCGCACGGTGAAGAGCGTTGTGACGGCGACGAAATGCGAGCATCTCGTTTCAAACTAATATGCTAGCAATGCGGCAGACCCACGGCTCGGCGCGCGCATCGGCCTAGTGCATCCTGGGAATTTATTAAGTCAGTCGCTTCGTCGAAACTTTTTGGTCGTGCGGGAGCCTCGCCCCGCCAAAAATCCTCCCATTCTTACGCGCTGATGTTGTACTTCTGCAGTCGGCGGTAAAAGGCGCTCCGGCTTAGCCCCAAGGCTTTGGCGGCGGTAATCGCGTTTCCGTTGTGACGGTCGAGCGCTTTTCGGATGAGATGTGCTTCTACCGATTCGAGGTCCATTTCTTCCAGGAGGTTGGCTCGGCTCTGCTGGGCTGTCTGTAAACCCAGGTCTCCCGGTTGAATGACATCTGACCGGGATAATAAAACGGCCCTCTCCATGACGTGGCGAAGTTCACGGACGTTTCCGGGCCAGTTGTGTTGGCGCAATGCATCCAAGGCCTTAGGCGAAACTTCACCGATCTTTTTGCGATAACGCACGGCGAGTTCGTCCAGAAATACGTTTACCAGAGAGGGAATGTCTTCGCGACGCTCGCGTAGCGGAGGTAGATGGATCTGAATCGTGTTCAGCCGGAAGTAAAGATCCTCTCGGAATTTTCCGACCTCGATATCCTTTATCAGGTCGGCGTTAGTGGCGCTAAGCAGCCGTGCGTTCGCTTTCTGCGTCCGGGAAGAACCCACTCGCTCGAATTCGCCGGTCTCTAACACTCGCAGGATCTTGGCTTGCTGAGAGCCGGTCAAATTGGCGATTTCGTCGAGGAATAGAGTTCCTCCGTCGGCGAGCTCGAATCGACCCACGCGATCTGAGCGGGCGTCGGTGAATGCACCTTTCACGTGCCCAAACATTTCGCTTTCGAACAAAGTCTCCGGGACGCCACCCATGTTGACGCTGATCAACGGTTGTTGTACGCGGCTCGATAACTGGTGAAGCATCCGTGCCACAACGCCCTTACCAGTGCCATTCTCGCCCGTGATCAAAATGTTTGCATCGGATGGCGCCACCTGTTCCACGATTCTTTGCACCTCCTGCATGGCGGGAGATAGGGCTACAAAATCGGAGATTGGATTTTGGGCGTTTCTTAGCACCAGGTTTTCGGCCTCGAGTCGTTCTTTGCCCTTAAGAGCGGCGCGCAACTGGATTTGAGTTCTTAGGATCGATAAAAGCCGTTCGTTCTCCCAAGGCTTTTGGAGAAAATCCCGGGCTCCCGCCTGAACGGCTTCGACCGCAAGCGGGATGGAGCCCCAGGCAGTCATCACCACCGCGGGGAGTACGGGATCAATCTGTTGAACCCGCCGGAGTAAATCGAGACCCTCCTGACCCGTAGTGCGGTCCTGATGATAATTCATATCCATCAGCAGGAGGTCGAATTCGCTCTTACCTAGAGCGGCGATCGCGGCCTCCGGGCTCTCGACACACGTTGTGTGATAACCTTCCGCGGAACAAATAAACGAGAGAGCGCTCAATATCTCCGACTGATCATCCACAATGAGGATTTTAGCGCGATTCGGCATCTTCAGACAGGGCGGGCGCGAGGCGTGAGGGCGGTGGCCCCTTAACTCCTCTAAGAAAGAGGGTTTACGTTCATTCGTAAAGCAGAATGGTGTGGGTTTGCAGTTGGCGGTTAGCGGTTTGCCTTTTGCAGTTGAGCGGTTGGCTATCGTCCTCGTACTCGTTGTCGTCCTCGTCCTCGACTTTGGGCGTGCGCGTCATTGCCGCGCGCGACCGCCCACCGCCTGGAGGGGAACCGCTTTGGCGCGTGACCTGACGACCCGCTCTATTCGTGCGAAGGTGTCGTCAGGCCATACAATATGAGAGCAGGCGGCTCCCGCGAATTACCCAGCGCGGTGCAGCTCTATGTGCCGGGTGTGAACGAACCGAAAGCCATGGGTGAATGCATCACGTTGAGACGTTTCCGGGAGCCGCTTGTTTTCATAGTTTTCGGCGGGTACCAGCGTTGTGTTGAATGTTGCGAGGGCCGCGGGACACGGGCCAAAGCGGCTCCCCTCCAGGCGCTGGGAAGGCCACGCACCGTTAACGCGCCAATCCTTCGAGGACGACGAGTACGAGGACCAGGTCCCCAACCGCCAACCGGAAACTGCAAACTGCTAACGGCAAACCGCCAACCCTACCCGACCCTCCTAAACCAGACCTTCGCCCGATCAATCTGGGCGCCGCGCTCGATAAAGAATTGCTTTAACGCAGCCGTATAAAAGGATCCGTCCTCCTCCGGATTCATCCCCAGAAAAATCTCTCCGCCAGGCCTGAGGAAACGCTTCTGCAAATCGTTGAGAAAAAAGGCCCACTCCTTTGAGGTCCAGAGGTCGGAGCGCTTATGGCCATTGAAGCAGATGGAGAAAGCGGTGACCATATCGAATCGCTCACCGAGATCCGGCAGCGGCTCATAGGCTTTGATCTCCCAAACCATCCTCTTCAGGCCAAACAGCTCGAAGAGCTCTCCATACATCGGCGGGTCAGGAATATCTAAGCCGGCACCCGAGTGTCCCAGGTGTCGAGCGACCAAGAGAAACCAGCCGGCGCCGCTACCCAGATCGAGGATCCGCAACGGGTGCGGACGAGCGGTCAAGCGAAGCTCCTGTGCGCGCCGGATGTTAAGACTTAACCAACGATCCGCGTCTAGATATTTAGGCCAATGCGTCCGGTCGCCCGGTACCGAGAATTTGTCTCGGATTTTGGCAAATCCTGCCGAATCGATTTCCTTGATGATTTCCCGAAGATCAATCGGATGCCGCCACCGGTGGTAAGCATTGCTGGCGCTTAACCAAGCGGTTCCATCGACCAATTTCGCGATTTTGTGAGCAACACGCATTTCTAATTCTGAAAAAACTTCAACACAAAGACACAAAGAACACTAAGAAACAAGAACCGCAGATGAACGCAGATAAACTTCGGCTTCGGTCACCGTTGATGCGAATGCGAGGGCGATCGATTTCTTGGTCCGTTTTCTTCCATTCCCGGACGGGAAACAACGACTCGAGAATAGCCCACGCTCCACGAGGCGAACGCAGGAAGTCCGCCCTATGTGCGGTTAATCTTTTTCCGCGTGTTACTGGGTATCGCCATTGTTGGACTTGAACTTTGTCAGGACGAGTGAGGTGCCCCGGCTTTTGCGCTGATAGTCGACTTGATCAAATGCATGACGAATTAAGTGCAATCCGAGACCGCCTGGACGCACATGATCCAGAGGCCGGCCTTGCACCACCTCGGCTTGATCGCCGAAATCTCTTAAACGGAAGCGTACACCACCAGAATAGGTCTGCAGCGATAACGTGATCAGCTTGTCCTCGGCCAAATGGTAAGCGTGCCGAATGATGTTCGTGCAGGCTTCGTCAACTCCCAGCACCATCAGATCGATCTGGCGAGCCGAGAAACCTTGCTCTTGCAGAAATTGCCGGACGCAATTGCGAACGAGGCCCAAGTTGGCCGGATGGCTGGCAAACTCTAGCTTCTTCATTTCAAACCGATCGCCAAAACCGTCATGTCATCGTGGGGGGCAACATCTCCGCGGTGTTCCGCTTCGGCCTCAATCAAGGCGGCTACCACCGTTGTCAAATCAGTGCCCGACTCAGACAGGACTTTTTTCACCCGGTCGGAAGACAACGGTTTTCGGTCAGCATTAAACGATTCGATTAGACCGTCTGTATAAAAAATCGCCAGCGATTGCGGCAACAACTGGATCTGGTTCAATTCATAAACCTGATCTCGAATAATTCCAAGCGGCGGCGCCGCCAGGATACGCGGTTCTTCCACCGTGCCATCCTGGAAACGCAACCAGGGTGGGCTGTGACCCGCTACCGCGAATTCGATGAGGCGTTTTTCAGGGAAGATCCTGCCTAAGACGGCGGTGATGAACATTCCGTGGATCGTCCGATCGTAAAGGCGGTTGTTCCATTTCGCTAAGGCATCGACGGGTGACATTCCTCGGTGAACGATGAGGCGAAGCATGCTGATCGCTTGAGCCATCAATAAAGCTGCCGAAACCCCTTTGCCGGAGACGTCCCCAAGGACGAAATAGAATTCTCCCTCGTTGCGCTCAAATACGTCGTAGAAATCGCCGGCGATATTGCGCGCCGGGCGATAGTGAGAAGCCACAGTCAGAAGTTCAGTCGAAGGTAGGACATCCGGCAAAAACGAATGCTGAATTTCCGTTGCGAGTGCCAAATCCTTTTCCAGTTGCTTGCGTTCCCGCTCGCGCTCCATGGCCCGCATTTTCGCAATCGCAGTTGCGACCAGGTTTCCATATGCCTCGAATGCCTCCAGATCGAGACGATCGAAATGCGGTTTATCAGACGGGTTCAGAACCTGCAAAACACCGATCTCGGTCTCTTGTTGAAAGAGCGGAATGCACAGGATTGATCGCGTCACAAAGCCTGAACTCCGGTCCAGTTCCGGGTAAAAACGCGCGTCTTGGTACGCATCTGTAACTAAGACGCTACGCCGATTTTCTCGAACCCAGCCCGCGATACCTTTGCCACGAGGAATTTTGATCGACTGAGAAAGGGCGCCCTCCGCCGGACCACGAGCGATCACGAGTTCCAGGTCACCGGTCGATTCATCGATTAGAAAAAGCGAACTGGCCTCGGCATGCATGACCCGACCCGCGACATCCAGAATCGCCGAAAGCAATTCGTTAAAATCCGTGATCGAATTGATTAGTGCACTTACCTCAACCAATCCACGATAGATATTCACCGAACGGTCAAGTTCGTCGATGGTCGTCGTCATTCGCGCCAGAGTATAACACGGGAAAAATGGTAGGGCGAGGCTCCCGAAAGACCTAAACCCTAAGCCGAAGTGACTCGCATGACGGCGCGATTTCATTAACAAGCCTAATCGCGCGCCGAGCAGCGGGGCTGCGTGTGCCATCATCAGACGATTCTACTACACCAAGCCTCTATTGCTTCATCAATCGATTGCTGCTACGTCCAACTCCCGGCTCGGCACGCGCATGGGCGTCGCTTACGAAAGAGGGTCGAAACCTCTTATACCTCTGCTTAAATGTTCAGGTCTTTCGGGAGCCTCGCTCTACCAGCCCCATTTCACAACAAACGCGATAAAATGTTGCAATCTCCATGGGAGGAGCGTATAACATGCGAGCTGTTATGCGTAGTTGGCTGTTCGTTTGTGGATCGACCATCTTATTTGCTTTAACTGGTCATGCTCAGGTCACCGCTTACGCGGCTTTGCGGACTGTGGGTTCAAGCCGCGGCGAAAAAGTCCTGAAGCAGGTACTCGCCATCTCTGGCGAAGGATCGGGTGCTCAGCCTAACCGTTGGAAAGTCTGGATCGATGATCCAGCCGCGCGTGGTGGAGTACGTGAACTGGAAGTTTCGGGCAACCAGATTACCTCCGAACGAACCCCGGTGAAGTCTGAATGGGCGGGCGGTAAAGATATGGATCTGGCCCATCTTAATCTCGATTCGGACGGCGCATATCAAGTAGCCACTCAAGAGGCGAGGACGAAAGGGATCGAATTCTCGAAGGTTCAATTTCAGTTGGCCGCGGATCGGGAAACCGGTAAACCAGGTTGGACGGTACAAATGGCGGACCCGAAGGATCAACGGGTCGGCGCGATTAAGGTCAATGCAGATTCGGGGACGATCGTGAGTTCGGCTTGGGGTGCGGACGCGCCTAATTTGGTGGCGCAGCAACGGACATCAGAAAACTCAGATGAACGTTTTCTCAATAGCCCTGAATCGCAAAACCAAGCTCAGGCTCAGCCGGCTCACCATTCTCAAGACGAAGAAGCGGCACCAGTGACTAAGGTGGCGCCGGAGAGGCAAACGTCACCGCGCTACGCGCAGGAGCAGCAGCAGCAGCAGCAACAGTACTCGGATGAACCCGGTCAGTATGGTCAACCCGGTCAATCTGCTCAAACTGGTCAACAGTCTGGCTCGATTACCGACCGTGCCGGGAACTTTGGCCGCAACGTTGTAAATCGTGTCGAGAGACCATTCCTCAGAGCGGGAGGGTGGATTCAGAAAAAATTTACTGGTCAGGATACAATTAGTCCGCCGCGAACTAAAGATGACGACGATGACGATGATGATAATCGCTCGAACGACCAGTACAACAAGCCCGTGCATCCCGTGCCGCAATAAGCGGTAAGCATGCGGTTTGACATAGGCCACGCGCTGAAACGGGAGGGATCGCGTCCCTACGATCCGGTTTTTCCGGAGCTTGGCGCGTCTGGCAACCAGGAAATCTAATACGTCCACAGGCTTCGAACGTCTTCGTGGCGCGCGAGGACGCGCGCCCCTCCCCGGGGCTGGGCCAAACGCCAGCCATCCGTTTGCCTCGATCCACAACATCTGTGACATTGTTCTGCTGAGTCCATGCTTACAGAACAAGATGCATTGAGCTCGATTCTGGCGGCAGTCCTGCCGTTGGAGATAGAGGAACTGCGATTGTTCGAGGCTGGCGACCGCA
Organism: Verrucomicrobiota bacterium; assembly: GCA_019237325.1. Taxonomy (GTDB): domain Bacteria; phylum Verrucomicrobiota; class Verrucomicrobiia; order Chthoniobacterales; family JAFAMB01; genus JAFAVN01. The sequence continues at coordinate 7,903 of JAFAHI010000322.1, forward strand.
TTTTGGCCGAGAACGTCTTCGCCCGGGTCGGTCTGCCGCGGTTCGATAATTCTTCGATGGACGGGTATGCGGTCAGGGCAGCTGAAGCGGTTGCGGGAGCAATATTACGTGTCATCGGTGAGCAGCCTGCCGGTGCGGACCAAGGTCTGACGGTCAACGCAGGGACTGCCGTGCGTGTATACACCGGCGCGCCGATCCCAATGGGCGCGGACGCGGTGGTAATGCAGGAAGATTGCGACCGGCTAGGGGATCAGGTGACGATCAGAGAAGGTGTTTCCCCAGGAGAATTTATTCGGCTACGCGGTGGAGATCTTTGTGAAGGGCAGAAGATCGCGGAGGCCGGCGCTCGTCTGAACGGACCGTTGCTCGCGACTCTTGCTTCCCAAGGAGTTGGTCGAATCCGAGTCTTTCGTCGACCCAAGGTGGCGATTCTGGCGACGGGCAGTGAGTTGAAGAGCCCCGGGGAACCGCTCGGACCGGGTGAGATTTATGAAACCAATCGTGTGATGCTGCACGAACTGGTCCGAGATGCGGGCGGGATACCTCGCCTATTCGATCCGGTGCCGGATGAAGAGAATGAACACCTGCGCGCGTTCCAGGACGCCGCCTCCGATGATGTCATGGTGATTGCGGGCGGCGTTTCCGTGGGCGAGCGAGACCTAGTCAAACCGACCCTTAAGAAACTCGGGTGCGGTATCGAGCTTTGGAGGGTTGCAGTTCGCCCTGGTAAGCCCTTTTTGTTTGGTCGATTGAACGGAAAGTGGGTCTTTGGTTTGCCGGGTAATCCGGTCTCGGCCTTTGTGACTTTTTTGTTATTTGTGCGACCTGCTCTTTTCGCGATGCAAGGTTGGCGAGGCGAGTCGGTCACCAAGACCCAGGCCATCCTGTCCAAATCGGTGACCAACAAGGGCGAACGCCCGCACTACCTGAGAGGACTCCTCGAGTCAGGCAGATTTATTCCGTTCGGAAACCAGGAGTCTCATGCGCTATTCGCTCTATCGCGAGCAAACGCGCTGTTACGAATCGGCGCCGGAGAACAAATTCCGGAAAATCAAACCGTGGAGGTAGTCTTATTGGCGTAGCGTCGGTAGGGCGAGCTCCTGCTCGTCCGTATTTCTTCGCCGGAACTAGGTCGGCCACACACGGGGAGGAGCGGGAGCTTCTCCCTCCGAACTATCCAGTTTCCGAATCTGCAAGTGAAAACAAGATTGAATCCAAAAGATTCAGAACCCATACTTATTTAATCAAATGGTTGCTCTAAAGGAAGGGTACGACCTCGCGAGTGAGGTGCGCCGTCTTAAAGTCGAACGCAATGCGGTCATTCTCGCACACAACTACCAAGTACCTGAAATTCAAGATGTTGCGGATTTTGTCGGTGACTCTCTCGGTCTAAGCTACCGAGCAAAAGAAACTCACGCGGACGTCATTGTGTTCTGCGGAGTCCACTTTATGGCCGAGACCGCCAAAATAGTAAATCCAGGCCGCACCGTGATTCTACCCGATCTCGAGGCAGGCTGTTCACTTTCCGACTCGTGCCCTGCGGACCAACTGGCTGATTTTCTTGGCCGGCACCCAGAGAAGAATTACTACGTCATAGCCTATATCAATTGTAGCGCCGGCGTTAAAGCGTTGTCCGATATCATTTGTACTAGCGGCAACGCGGTTAAAGTGGTAGAAAACGCGCCTGCTGACAGAAACATTCTTTTTGTTCCAGACCAGAACCTGGGCTCCTGGGTGATGGAGCAAACAGGCAGAAAAATGGATCTCTGGAAAGGGGCCTGTTATGTCCATGTTGAGTTCACTCAGAACAGCATCCAAAAGATTCGCGAGGTATACCCGGAAGCGCCGGTTGTCGCTCATCCCGAATGCACCTACGCGGTGCGGATGCTAGCAGACGAAGTTTGCTCGACCGAGAAAATGGTGAGCTACTGCCGGAATTCGCCGGCTGACGCTTTTATTATCGTGACCGAATCCGGAATGCTGCATCGGCTGAAGAAAGAGATACCAGATAAGGAATTTATCCCAGGTCCCACCGAGCATTGCTCCTGCGCCGATTGCCGGTTCATGAAACGCAACACTTTGGAAAAACTACGGGATGCGTTGGATGCGCTACAACCCGAAATTCAAATACCGGAAGCGATTAGAAAGCGAGCCGAGCAGCCGATTTTGCGGATGCTTGACCTTAAGTGAAATTTGATGGCGCGGTGGTGATTGGGGCGGGACCGGCCGGATTGTGGGCTGCCGAGTCCTTAGGGCTTGCCGGGGTTACGGTCTGGATTTTTGATCACAAGCCATCGCTTGGCCGGAAATTTCTCGTTGCCGGTCGCGGAGGTCTTAATATCACGCACTCCGAAGAGCTCGATCAGTTCGCATCGCGCTACGACAATCCCAAACGCTGGGTAACCATGTTGCAGCAGTTCCCGCCCGAACGGCTCAAAGCCTGGTACGAGGAGCTCGGTGTACCGACTTACGTGGGAACGAGCGGTCGGGTATTTCCGCGCACTGCTCGCGCTCCTGAAATTCTGGAGCGGTGGCTCGAGCGGCTTTATGAGCTCGGCTGCGATATTCGCTTAGGATATAAATTTCACCAACTCTCAATTAGCGGTCGCAGCCTTGAAGTGGTGTTTCAGAAGGGACAGGAGTATTCGCCCGTGAACGCTTCAGCAGTGGTGTTTGGACTGGGAGGAGCTTCTTGGCCGCAAACCGGTTCGGATGGCCGATGGACGCAGCAATTCGCCGACATGGGGATCCGCATCAATCCGTTTTCGCCCTCCAATGTTGGGTGGGAATACAACTGGTCTCCGCAATTCTTAAGCGTGGCGGAAGGTAAACCTTTGAAAAACCTAGCGGTAACCTGTTCCGGACAAAGGGTCCGCGGAGAACTCCTGATCACTCGGTACGGATTAGAAGGTGGAGCCCTTTATCAATTGGGCCGCCGCCTCAAATTGGATTCCTCGATTGAAATCGACTTTAAGCCCGATCTCACCGATGAGGAGCTCCAGAAAAGGTGGCGGAGCGGCTTAAGCTTGCAGGACGCCGCTGCCAAGTACTGGCGATTGAGTTCGGCTGCGATCGCTCTGATCGACGAGGCAATGAAGCCGACAGACTTTAATTCGCTGCTGGCTGCCGTTCGGCGGTGCAATCTTCGGCTGAATAATCCTCGCCCCATTGACGAAGCAATCTCGTCTGCCGGGGGAATCGACTGGGACGAACTCGACGATTATCTAATGCTCCGGCGATTCCCGGGCGTCTTCTGTGCAGGAGAGATGATTGACTGGGATGCACCCACCGGGGGTTATCTGCTCCAAGGTTGTTATGCGACCGGCAAAATTGCCGGGGAAGGCGCAGTGAAGTGGATTGCACAGGGCGCGGAGGCGTGAGAGCTTTTGCCACTTATTTCTGTGAATATGGAGCTGAAAATTGGTGATGCTGCCCCGGCTTTTGAGTCAATGGCCGTCGGTGGCATTTATGGAGCCGGACAACCGGTGAATTTGAAGGTTTTCAAAGGATCGACGTTGGTTCTTTACTTTTATCCGAAGGATGACACGCCGGGATGCACGCGGCAGGCGTGCGATCTCCGAGATACTTGGGGCGAAATTCAGTCCCGGGCGGAGCTTTTCGGCGTTAGTGTCGATACCGCAGCAAGCCATGAGAAGTTCATCAAGAAGCATGGACTACCTTTTCCTCTTCTGAGCGATCCAGATAAAGAGATGGTTCAGAGCTATGGCGTGTGGGTCGAAAAGAGCATGTACGGAAAGAAATATTTCGGTACCGAAAGGACCACTTTCGTGATCGGACCGGACCTCCGAATCGTTAATATCTTGAGGAAAGTAAAGCCGGCCGAGCATGTGACCTTGCTGGCAAAAGCGCTCTTGGAACAAGCGGCTGCCTAAAAACGAGCGCTATCGCCGGACTTCGCCCCGTCGTCTGAAACGCCGGGAGGCTGCGTCTGGGAGGCGGGATCGAACGAGCAGCACAGTCGAGGAGTGCGAACTTATTGATGCTGCGGTGACCAGCCATGAAATGGCGAAATAGAATAGCCCAGGGCTTAGCCCTGGGTATGCCAACCCAAAAATCGCCTGCAAGGGCGGCCGATTTGATTTGGTAATAGGTCGCAGATAGTTCGCATGGCCTGAACCGAGGACAAGAACGAGGCGCTTCCCATGAACCAGCAATTCTTGCTTAACATCTACGAGAAGATCGAAGCTTTGGTTAGCCGTCTTCCCGGGCCGTTGCAGAGCGCGGTGCTGAACGAATTGAGGCCCATCAAGCAGATCTTTATCGCCCAACGCCCGGCCCGCATCGCTTTACTCGGCCAAGCGTCCGCAAATGCCTCAGCCCTTCTGTCGGCGCTCCTCGGTTCTGAGCTCAAATTGATTGATTCGAGCCAGACTTCCGGCTGGGTCAGTTATGAACAGAAAGGGAAAGGTGGGTTCCGTGTGCTTGACGCGCGCCAGGTAACTCAAAGCAGCCGGTCTTGGGCCGATCTGACGAATGTTCTGGCGGAAGAAGCACCCGACTTATGCTTGTTCTTGGTCGACGGAAACACCTCGGGCGATTTTAAGGCCTACAATGAACAAACCATTCGGGTATTGGATTTTGTTCGCGAGCGTTACGATCGCAAGGTCCCGCTGATCGGTGTCATCGATTTCCCGGCCACAATACCGCACGAAGCCGTTGATAAGCGCCGTCTCGAGCTGCAGTCCTGGCTTAGCGGTCAGGGAGGGATAGCCTCTCACTTTGTCCGAGCCGTGGCGGTGTCCTCATTCGTCCGGTTTCGTCAGGACGGAACCCTTGATCCGGAGCGCGACGAAAGGCGAAACATCCGCATGCTGGGCGATTTATTGGCCCGGGAGTTGCCGGATGAAGCGCAAGTTGACATGGCGCGCCTGGTCGGAGCCAAGGAGCTGCAGACGGAGCTATCGATGCGCCTGGTGCGGTCGGTCACGGCGATCTGCGCCGCCGTCGGTGCGCAGCCCATCCCTTTAGCCGATTTTCCGATCTTAACCACGCTGCAGTTCGCGATGGTGGCCGGCGTGATGCACATCGGCGGCCGTGAGCTTAGTCTACGAGCTGCCGCTGAATTCGTGGGAGCGTTGGGCATGAATATCGGCTTCGGGATGGTGTTTCGCGAGGGCGCCCGGGCGGCAGTCAAAGTATTGCCCGGTTGGGGTAATGCCATCTCGGGAGGGATCGCCGCCGCCGGTACGTACGGAATCGGGAGAGCGGCAACCTCTTACTTCATCGACGGAATTCCGCTCGCCGACGTCCGCCGCTTCCTTGGCCGGCGCCTCAAGCGCTTGAAAAAGCGAGGGGCCGCTGATTTAGAAGACGTGGAACAAGCCGAGACAAAGACCCGGGAACGAGGCAAACGGGTGTGAATAACTTGTTAAAAAGTTACCTCTTTTGGAGGAAAACGTGGTAGCAAGTGGCTTCCGATCGACTTGGTCTGAGTGAAGATCTCCGAAATCATGTCAACGCTGGAGAAGTTGGGAGCCTCTCCACGTAAGTCGCTAGGGCAGAACTTCTTACACGACAATAACCTTGCGCGTTGGATCGTTGAGCGCCTCGAGTTGCAGCCGGGCGAGCATGTGTTGGAAATCGGCCCGGGTCTGGGTGCTCTAACCGAGTGGTTGCCCCTCGACCGGGTGTCGGCAACTTTGCTCGAAAAGGACCGTTTGTTCGCTTCGTTTCTGCGGGAGAGGTTTAGTGAGCCGTCTCTGGAGGTCAGGCTGGGCGACGCGC